>JAIOQL010000456.1 GCA_021413405.1 Leptospira sp. | reverse complement strand
AAGCAATCCAATCCGGGAAATCAGATTTCTGTTGATTAAGAGACAGGCACCTGACACATAGGAGACTTTTTGATTCTCAGCAGGCTTTGAGGAGAGTGGATGAAAGAACATTTTGAAAGGACTTAAAGCTCCTCCAAATTCAGAAAGGTTTTCGGGATTCGCTTTATACATCACAGGAGAAATTATGGAAGAGGGATTTTTGATGGAACATTCTACCATTCGGGCGAGCGAATTTTTTTCGAACACAATGTCGTTGTTCAAAAACAGGAAATGAGTCACTGTTCTCCCAAAATAATATTTAATTCCGGAATTCATTCCTCCGGCATAACCAGAATTTGATTTTTCAACGATTGATTTTATTTTTTTTGATTTAGAGAAAGATGATTTCGAAAACGGAATATTGCTATGGTTATCTACGACGAGCAATTCAAAATTTTTGAAATCGGATGCGAAAACAGAAGCAATACAGGCATCTGTAACATGTATATCACCATAATGCAACAAAATGATCCCGATCTTTGTTTTTGATTTACTTATGGTTCTACTTTTGCAAGGACCAGTCTGATTGCAATTTGATTTTTAATGTTTTGTTGAAGTTTTTTACGGGATATTCAATTGCCACCGTTTCAAAGTCTCCGCAATTAGATGTTTCACGAATCATAATTATATAGCAATCAGACCATTGGTTGATCTGAAATATCCCTTTAAGTATTGTTTTATTGGTGATCGGGACACAGTTTCCCTGAACATAGTATAAGAAAACTTATATCTAAAGGTGCTATTTTAACTTTGAAAATCATTCTTGATAATATTGTATTCAAGTTGCAAAGAACGGGTGGAATTTCTGTATACTGGGCTGACCTGATCAGAAGTTGGGAAAGAAGTACGGCTGAATGGTCCGTACTTGAATACGGAGAAAATAGTAATCTCGAAAGTAAAAATCTTTCCATACCTCCTGATCATAGCCTTAAACGGAAATACCGGATTTTTGAAAGAATAAGAGAGCCTGAAATTGCAATGCGATTTCCTTTTTTACTTCATTCAAGTTATTATCGTACTTCTGTGCATAGGCTTGCGACGAATGTCATCTCTGTATATGATTTTATTCATGAAAAATTCAGAAGGGATGTTGCCGGCAGGATGTTTACTTTTTTAAAGAAAAGAGCAATAGAAAATTCTCACCTCATCATCTGTATTTCTGAAAGTACAAAGAATGATCTTTTGGAATATTATCCTTCCGTGAAAAAAAAATCAATCGAAGTAATATATATCGGGACAGATCCGATTTACAGACTTCTCGATTCAAATGAAATGCAGGCCGAAGTATCTGAATTCAGAAACAAGGGTCTATTATTTCCGGACGGCCATTTTTCTATTTTCCTCGGATCAAGAGCGCAGTATAAAAACTTTGAGCTTTCCGTAGAAATGGTCAGTTCTCAGCGAAATCTTAAGCTGGCCATTGTAGGTGGCGGTGACCTCTCTGGTAAGCATAAAGAACTTCTCGCAAAAAAATTGCCGGAAAGATTCTTGTTATTTCCCTCACTGAGTAACCGCGATCTTAGACTTTTGTACAATTCAGCAGATTGTCTGCTCTATCCCTCTGCATACGAAGGTTTTGGTATTCCTGTAATCGAAGCAATGGCAAGCGGGTGCCCGGTTCTTGCTCTGAATAATAGTTCCATTCCGGAAATCACAGGAGCTGACTATCCCCTTGGTTCAGACTCTAAAAATCTTGGGATTCTTTTTCATAGAATTCTAAGTGACGCGGGTCTTCAAAAAGAAATGAGGAAAATCGGGATCGAAAGAAATGCGATCTTTGATCGCCAAAAACTTAGCGATAAAACCACATTACTGGTGAATGATTTTGGAAATCTGGTTCAGAAAAAATATTAATTTATTTACTTTCTGGTTATTTAGGATTTTCATCTCTACTTATTTGGCTTATGAAATTCCCCCGGATAATTCTGTGTTTGATATTGATCATTTACGGTGGCTTTCTGTCAAACTGCAAAACGATCGAAAATACATTTAAAACCGTTAACGTTTCCGCGGGCGGTGAAATATCGACTCTTCGTTTTTATACAAGATCCAGCTCTATCCAGAAAAATAACCCGTTTCGTGGAGACATTGACGTAGGTGAGGGAAGGCAGTGGCATTCGGATTTGCGTCAGATTGAACGTGGGTTCTATACTGTGTCGTTGCCAGTCGGCCGGATACCGGTGATCGAGAGGGCAGAAAATTTCTGGTCATTTTTAAGATTTTTCCGCTACTCTGCGACTTTCAGCTCACCGAAAGTTTTTCGCGGATCGATTTACAATTACCCGGATGACGGACGTCGATCAAATAATATTTATGATTCTTTTTTCATCGAAAGTCTACCGCTACCGGCATCCGTAACGAGGAAAATGGAATATATCTATGAAGAATACCAGGCTTTTTTTACTTTTTTTATCCCTTACCTGAGTTTTGAGAATTGGAATTTTGGAATCGGTTTAAACTGGGGGATTGCGAGATATAATTTTGATCTCCTGGAAGAAGATAAAAGGGTGTCGCATGTTGTCGGTCAGTACAGACCTTTGAATGGAGCAAGACTCTTGTTTGAATACCGGGTTGGGGGAGGTCTAAACAAAGGACTATTTCAGAGAACTTATATTTTTATCGATGCAAATAATGGAGAACTTACAAGCAACCATCCTTTGAGAGTAGATCTGTCCAGGAGCAACGGTTTACCGGCAGATCCACTTTACGCAACCTGGAGTGTTTTGCGCATAGGTATCCGGAAAGAAATAGATCTGATCGAGGATGAGCGACCGGACATTGATTGCAAATGCGGGGATCAGGGAATAAAAAATACCGGAAAGAAAACTCTGGAAAAAAGTTAGTTGGGAAAAAGAATTCTTCCTTCTGAAAATCTGCTTCTCATTTCAATCTTCGCTATATCGCTTAAAGTTCCATATTCTTTCGCATCATCCATTGCCTGGATTGCCAGTGCTTCATCCTTTTGCAAATCGGCAATCTTGAAATCAGGCAATCCGCTCTGACGCAGTCCTAAAAGTTCACCGGGACCCCGGAGTTTCAGGTCGGCTTCGGCAAGAACAAATCCATCATTCGTAGAAAGAAGAGCGTCGAGCCGGACCCTGGCATCATCGCTAACCTTATCCGGGGTAATGAAAATGCAAAAGCTTTCATGCTCTCCTCTTCCCACACGTCCTCGCAACTGGTGTAGCTGTGATATTCCGAACCTGTCTGCATGCTCTACGATCAGAATTGTGGCGTTGGGTACGTCTATTCCTACTTCGACGACTGTTGTCGTGACCAGTATCTGGATTTCATTTTTTTTAAATTTGAGCATAACGGAATCTTTTTCGTCTGCTTTCATTCTTCCATGCAGAAGCCCGACAGAATATTCTTTGAATTCCAGTTTACGGAGGCTTTCATAGGCATCGATGCATGATTTTAAATCAGACTTTTCTGATTCTTCAATGATAGGATAAACGATGAAACATTGTCTTCCCTGATCGGCATATTTTTTAACAGAATTGTAAACTGCGATCTGTTTGTCTTCTCTAACCCATTTCGTAACTATCGGTTTTCGTCCCGCAGGTTTATTCTTTATTGTGACCAGGCTTAGATCGCCGTAAACTGTGAGACAGAGCGAGCGTGGAATTGGAGTCGCCGTCATTGCAAGGATGTCCGGATTTTTGCCTTTTGCGCGCAACGTCTCTCTCTGTTCAACGCCAAATTTATGTTGCTCATCTATTATGACCAGACCGAGTTCTTTAAAAAGGATATCATCCTGGAAAAGACTGTGGGTTCCGATAGCGAGGGAAATGTCACCGTTTTTTAGCCGGTTGACTTTTTCACTCCTTGTTTTGCCTTTCTCTTTTCCAAGAAAGAGTTCGATACCCAGAAACGGGGTGTTGCCCATCAGGTTATAAATTGTGTTGTAATGTTGTCTCGCCAGAATTTCCGTCGGGGCTACAAGACACACCTGGATTGAATTATCAATATAATGCAAAGCAGTAATCAGTGCGGTAACAGTTTTTCCAGAACCGACATCACCTTGAAGGAGAACGGCCATCGGAACGTCTTTTGAACTCAGCTCCTTCATTCTAATGAGGCAGTCTTCCTGGTCCTGGGTCAGTTGAAATGGCAAAGTAGTAATCAGTTTTTTTGCACTCGGCGATTCCGGGAGAGGCCATAATTTACGTTTTACTTTCTCCCTCATTTCTCTTTTGAAATTCATGAGGAGGTTGAAGAAATAAAATTCTTCATATGCGAATCTGGTCCGGGCTGCTTTTAGGGACTCGTCGTTTTCAGGAAAATGAATTTCCGAGAATGCTTTTTTCCGCTCAGGAAGATGTCTTTTTTTGACGGCACCTGCGGGCAGGATTTCAGAAATTACTAAGGCAGTATCTTTGGCAAAATCAATGATCTGTTTTATTAATTTTCTGAATCCGCGGGAATCCAGTCCGTCACTTTTCAGGGTTTCTGTAGACGAATAGAGGGGAATAATTCTTCCGATGTGAGTGAAATCATTGTCATCCGGGTCCCCGGCAGAGGAGATAATTTCATAATCCGGATGAACAATTTGCAATCCACGAAAATATTCCAGTTTACCGGTTACTGCAATGTTCATATCGGGCTTAAAAACGTTTTTGAAATATTGGACACCTTTGAAAAATACGAGTGAAACCCGTTCATTCCTTGATGTCCTGATTCCGACGACCAGCCTTGATTTCTTTCCATGTGCAAGATATGAATCAATTACTGTAGCAAGCAATGTTACCGTTTCACCGTCTTTAAGTACAATGGAATCGGAAAGAGTGCGATCAAGATATCTTCTTGGAAAATAATAGAGAAGGTCGGATAACGTATGAATCCCGATTGCCGAGAGCGCATTCTTTTTCTTCGGTCCAACACCTTTTAATACCTCGATGTTGTCTTCCAGTTTGTATCCGGCAGGACGGGTCATATCTTAGAAACATGGTAGTATTTGATTGCATTTTTATCGAATACATTTTTACATTATAAAGATGCATTCAGGAGATAATTGATATGGCAGCTGCCGGTTTTACCTTTCTCGGGACGAGTATAATCATCGCCGCAATCATTTTGACGTCTGTTCGTATATATATGGTGCGGCCTGACTTTATTATGAAATTTTTAAGATATGCTGTAGTTGGCATATTTTGGATTGGATTCAGCGCCGGGGCAATTGCGATCGGATTCCGGATAAGCGACCGGCATACTCAGACATATACCAGAAGTCTCAAATCTGTAGGAGAAATCTGGGGAGGTTTCATTTCGCAATCTCCCCCAAGATTCGGGTTCAAAAGAAATATCACTGAAGACTTCGAGAATCATAAAACCGGTCAATTTGAGAAGAGAACGCGGGAAGCATTCTACGATCATGGATTCCTGGCACAAATCGTTGAATTGGATATCCGGTCGAACGTCAGGATGAAGGGACTTCTAAAATTTCCCGGTTATAAAATCCATTTCTCCGGGAAATATACTGTTAAAAACAACCTGTCTTCTCCAGAAAATTTTTATTTTGATTTTAATCCACCTCATAATGCGGGGAACATTACCGATATATCCGTGAATCTCGACGGAAAGGAATATAAAAGTGATTCAAATTATGCGGATGGGGTGAATTGGGCTGGTTTACTAAAACCACAGGAAGAGAGAACGATCATTGTGCGTTATGCGGCACAGGGAACAAAGAATTTTAAGTATGCTCTTGCAGAACAGAAAATTGAAATAAAACATCTGTCTGTGATTGTGAAGACTGATTTCGCAAATCTGAATATTCCGGAGCAGGCAATGCCTGCAACTGAAACAGTTTCTGATGCAAAGATTACCCAACTGAAATGGATTGGGGAAAACCTGATAACTGGCCAGAATGTATCTGTTGATTTCGAAATCGATGGAAACTATGGCAGCATCGCAGCAAAACTTTTTTATTATTCACCGCTTTCCCTTGCTTTATTTACGGGATTGATTTTGCTTTTTACCGTTTCCAGAGGTATATCTCTTCATCCAATGCATTATCTATTTCTAATGGCCGGCTTTTTTATCTTTTACCTGTTGGGTTCTTACATGATAAGTTACATGCATATTTTTCTGGGCATTTCTGTTTCGCTTCTGGTTTCCTCCGGAATAATCATTTACTATTCGTTTCTTCTTAAAAAAGGAAATGAATTTTTCAAAATTGTCTGTTTTTCTGTGATTATCTTCCAGTGGATTCTTTCGATCGCATTTTTCTTTCCTGAACATACTGGTTTGCTTATTACAATCGCTGTGATTGTTTCCTTTATCGCATTGATGAAAGTAACGGCCGATACGGACTGGGAGAGTAAATTCTGAGTCAGGAACCGGGTAAAAGAGATAATTCGTAGTTTGCGATTGAATCGCTTATTAATTTTTCAATATCCGGTGCGTTAGTGGAAATTGCGGATTCAAGAGGGCCTTCCCATTCGAATTTCCCGGGAAAATATTTCGTAACACTCATATAGAATATTGGAGCGGGGTTGTGATGCAGGTTGTCATTTTTAGCCGGACGAATTGCCACCGATCCCATGGCAGAAAATATAAATTCATATTTATTTTGATTTATCAAAACAAAAAAGCGCAACGGCCAGGATTCATCAGATATTCTTTCGAGAACGAAAATACCGGAAATTATTTCCATGACCTTCCTTGATTCGGATTCCAGAAATGAAAAATCTTCGTGTTCTAAATGGAGCTTTTCTCTGTTTTCTTTACTATTTCCCATAATTCATCCATTTCTTTGAGATTCATTCCGTTAAGTTCTTTTCCGGATTCCAATGCAATTTTCTCCAACTTATCAAATCGTGTTTTGAACTTTAAATTTGCACTGTTTAAAGCAGACTCCGCGGATATATTCAAAGTTCTCGAAAGATTGACCATTGTAAAAAGAACATCTCCGAATTCCTCTTCCATTTTTCTGAAATTGGAACGGTTTGCTTTGTATTCATTTAATTCTGTATAAAACTCTGCAATTTCCTCGTTGAGTTTCTTTTCTATATCTTCTATTTTATCCCAATCGAATCCGGTTTTTTTTGCTTCTTTCTGTAGTTTTTCTGCCTTTAGTAAAGCAGGATGGGCCTTAGGAACACTGTCCAGGAGAGAGCCTGTTTGCAAGGACTTGCCTGCTTTTTCTTCCTGTTTGATCTTTTCCCAGTTAATCACCACCTCATCGGCGGTTAACGTATCGGCGGATTTGAAGACATGCGGATGTCTTCTTACAAGTTTGTCCGAAATTGATTTAGCCACATCGTCTAGAGTAAATATCTGTTTTTCTTCTGCAAGCTGACAATGAAATGCAATCTGGAATAACAGATCGCCAAGTTCCTCTTTCAGCGATTCCATATCTTCAGTTTCAAGTGCTTCTACAACTTCATAGACTTCCTCAATCAGGCATTGGATCATTGATTTGTGAGTCTGCTTTTTGTCCCATTCGCAACCCTGTTCGCTTCTCAAAATTGCAGTGATTTCTCTGAGTCTTTCGATTTCGTTCATCTATCCGGTTATCTTTTTAAGTTCCCTGACAATAGCGTATAATGCAAATGTGTCAAGTCTTGAATATTCTGTGAGTGCAACCATGACCTGTTGTTTCTGGTTGTCAGAAAAATTTTCCGGGTTCAATTTCCATTTCAGAAATTCCGTATTCGCACTGCCGCCGCTTTTTATTGAAAGATCTTTATAGGACAAACCGGTGAGGACGGGTAGCACCGCTTTCAGCGACGCACTTCCCTTCTGATCCGGGTGATAGTAAGAAAAAGATTTGAATGGTTCCGAAATGTCTGCGAAATTATTCATAATCATTGATAGCCATTCAGTATATTCCGGGTAGAGCGCAACAGCTTCGCGTAAGCATCTTTTTTCAAAAAAATCATCATACACAACAATCGAGCCTTCGGTCGAAATGAGATCACGGAGTGTTGCGAGAATTTCGAGTCTCGGATCTACTGAACCCGATTCGAGGTAACCATAATATTCCGGATCCGATCGTTCTGATTTTTGAATATGAAGAGAATATTGAAAAGGTATATGCTGATAGGGCCTGCTATTTTTATAAAGTGGGAGAGCGGGATTGATAGTTTCGAAATCAAGAAAAAATAAAGGATATTTTATTTTTTCAAGAAAAGATTTTATTTTTTCCGGCTGTATGTAAGCTTCTCTTGTTTTTTCGGAATTAACCTGGATCGATTGTCTGAAAGACAACTCTGTACCGGAAGGAATTTCCTTGAGGTTCCGGACTCCAGCTCGCAATAGCTGTGCGGGAATATTATTGCCTTCCCTTAGAGAAAAAATATCTCCCCCCTCCAGATCATTCCAGCAGACCTGGATCATCTGGCACTCGGAAGGGCTTTTGCATTTGTTGGTTTCACCTGAGAAGGGCTCGCCGTTCATGAGAGCAAGGTATTGATTTGCTGTTTTTTCTGTTTGTTTCAGGATTGCATTTACTTTGTCCGTTACATTTTGCCTTGAAAAGAAAAGTTGAGGATCAAAGCTTTCCTGGTAGGAGTAGTCCTGGTTCACATAAATTATAAAGCAATCGTTGATCTTTGTACCCGATAGAGTCGCGACCATTTTTTGGAATGCGATATCTGAGGTATGATATTTTTTAATACTCGGAGAAGATTTTACGAGATGAATGTCCCAGCCATCGTCGAACGCAGAAGGGGAAAGAATATCAGTATTCGTATAAAATAATCCTGAAGAAAATGCCGCATTGAAAAGAGGCTTTCTTTTTTTCAGGAACTGACTTGTTTCATTTGTTAAAGCTTCCCTGTTTTGCGAATAACGTAATTGCAATCCATCCGGAAAAAGTGTTCTCGCAAGGTTCCGGATCTGTTCCACCTGAAGAAAATTTCCCTCCCATTCAGTTTCCGGTTTGTTGCGGATTATTTCCTGGTTTCCTGAATAAAGAAGCAGGTTTGTGCATTTTAAACCTGAAAGATATTTTGATTTTGTAAGAATTTTTCCGTTCGATGCGGAAGAATACTGCGGAAAAAGCAGACGCTTTAATTTTGAAAAAAAAGCGTCCTTTTTATTGTTCAAATATTTTCCCGTTGGTTTATCCTGAATGAACAGTCCAAGCTAATTCTATTCTAAAATTACTTTCAGATCTTTCGGGTTTGCCGCGCAAAGAACCTGGTTCGACAATCCTTTTGCTGAGATCTGACTGCCAGTGAGCTTTGAACTGACAACGCTTGGTCCAAAATCAAGAACAGGTGTAACATGAGGATTTGTCAGGATAGCGTTGACCGCTTTATCCCAATGCAATGCTTTGATTACAACTTCTTTGAAAAGAGCTTCCCCAAGATTTTTTTCGCTTTGAAAATTTCTTCCATCCCAGATCGAATAGACAGTGTTCTGACCTGTTAAATTCAAATCTTTGTTTGCATCATCAATTCTTTTTTCGAGTTCATCTTTCTGGTATCCGATACACGCAACCATAGGAGCTGGATTTTTATCACCTATCTCTGTGTTCCCGTCCATAACTGATTTTTCCAGTTCAAAATATGGAAATTGTTCCTGGGCGCGATACCCGAGATAGAAGATGAAGGTGAGGAATTCCGCAAATGTCGTGTAGAAATCTTTTCCGTCTTTCCCGAGTGCAGCAAGAGTTGCAGAAACTATTCCCTGGCTATGACCGGTCGTTCCTGCGGATGCAGCCATCAGTTCGGGTACCGCAAAACCTTTCAGTGTGAGCAGGTGATAATTTGCCATCTGCGTAATGAAAATCATTCCAACCGAAACACTTCCCCTGCAAAGATAATCTTCTGTTGGAGCTGAATCAGGGTTTGCGAGCCATGATTTTATATCGAGTCCCTGTGAAATGAGGTTTGTCCGTCCCAGTCGTTTCTCTTCGGCGCCTATCGTATCGAATGCAACCTGAAAGAATTCTTTGAGAAGTGGTTCTTCATACAGTTTTCCCATTTCCTTGAGATATGGAGAACCCTGTCCGCCAAACTGAAGGAAAAATTTATTTCCGGAATTTTTTGTTTCTGCCAATAGTTTTAGTGATGTCATACTTATTTTCCTCTTCCTCCGCCACCTGATCTCCGGACAGTGCTTCCTGAAAATCCGCCTGATTTTTGACCGTGAATTTTTCCTGTACCGCCTGATTTATCCCAGTTTTTTTCCTGGTTTTGTGCCTGGAGTTTTTCTGCATCAATCAGAACGATTTTTTTTCCGTCAACATCCTTATCATTCAGGCCTTTTATTGCTTTTTCAGCATCTTTATCTGCCATTTCGACCGAGCCATAGCCCAGGGAGACATTTGTTTTCTTGTCCCGTTTGATGTGAACGGCGGATACCTCGCCGTAAGAGGAAAACAACTTCTTTAATTCGTCTTCTTTAACTGTTTGTGAAAGATTTCCAACGGAGATTTTCATCGTAACACTTCCCTTGTTTTGTTGTAATACAGATTGGAATGTGTCGCTCTAATTGCAAAACTTTTTCATTAGAGCCCGGAGGACTGTTTCACTCTTATTTCGCGGTGTTTTGTCACACTTTCCGGATTTGATTGTCTAACCCGAAAAGAACAGGGTTTGGTCGCAAAGACGGAGAAAATAATGGATTATGCAGAAAATACCTTTCTAGCGAATATCGGGTGATGACTGACATTTCACTTGCAAAGATGCCGGTTTCCTGTGGTAAAAAAGTCCGGGAAACATTTTGTGTCTCTACCAGACATATTTTAGAATCGGATATACTGATCGGGACTCGTTGAAATTCAACAGTAATTACAGAAAGTTCAAGGCATTTTTTAAGGTATAGATCTAAGTTAATATTTTAAAGGATAAAATTATGAATATTCATACAGTGATTGCACTCATTTCAATTGGTTTATTCGCCGGGGCCCTTGGCGGGCTGTTGGGTATTGGGGGAGCAATGGTCCTGATTCCGGCAATGGTATTTTTTTTGGGACTCAACCAACACGAAGCAATTGGAACGAGTCTTGCTGTGATGTTACCACCAATCGGATTGTTTGCAGCTTACAACTACTACAAAGCAGGTTATGTGAACATAAAGTTTGCAATGATATTGGCAATTGCCTTTATGATGGGAAGTTTTTTTACATCAAAGATAGCGATCAATATTCCTGAGAATATTGTAAGGAAAATTTTCAGTATTATATTTCTGTTAATTTCTGTGAAAATGTTTTTCTCAAAATAAAGAATGGTTTTTTGGGCAATTAATTTCCGTGCCGGCTTAGGGGAAAGAAATCAGATTCTAAAATTCTTTCTGATTTCTAACCCTATAGTCTCCGAACTGGCCCCGGATAATATGATTACTTTTTGGGAATGAAACAGGTAATCCCATTTTCCTTCAGTTGTTTTTTCAGAACCTCTGCTTTTTCTTTGGTTCCGAAATCGCCTACCTGGACAATGAAACTTCCTTTCTTTGGAAATATGAAAACTTTTTGTCCGTAATCACTTGCTAATGATTCTTTGAACTTGGATGCTCTTCCCTGTTCTTTGAATACACCAACCTGGACTGTGTAACCTCTTGGATTGCTTCCGGAATGACCGGACTTTCCAACCTGCTTTTTCGATTTGAGACGGGTCGGTTTGGCGGATTCAACCTCTTCTTCATCTTCATCACCGAGGGCATTTGATTCTTCGAGATCCTCTGCATCTTCTTCGTTTTTGATTCCGTCGCCTTTTTTGATGACAGAAATCCCGACCTTAGCAACGCCTGAATCTTTGAAGCTTAGCATTTCAGCGGCTTTTTCGGATACGTCAATTATCCGTCCGTCAACGAACGGACCACGATCGTTTATTGTAACAACTGCTTCTTTATTGTTTTCCAGGTTCTGAACTTTTATCACCGAACCGAGTGGTAATGTTCTGTGCGCCGCGGTGAGTTTGAACCGGTCAAATGCTTCTCCGCTTGCTGTAGGTTTTCCCTGGAACTGTTTTCCATACCACGAAGAATATCCCACTTCATCAAATTTGCCTGACATATCCGGTTTTTTGTCCGGGGTATCCTTTGCCTGTGAAGACGATTCATCAAGTTCTTCATCGATCGATCTCGCCATTTTATCTCTTCGTTTTGGGGAAGATGATTCGTCTGAAGCAGCATCTTTCTTGTTTATTGGCATATCCTTTTCAAAGAATATGTCTTCCGGATCTCCGGATGCACTTTGCCTTCTGGCTGATTCAGATGTACTGCAAGAAATAATAAATAGTACAATTGATAATAATAGTAACTTTTTCATTCGTGTAACCCCGCCGTATAGTTTCCTATTTTTCTATTCGGCACGAATCCGGTTTTTGAGATGAATTTTTTTTCAGGTAGAAAATAAAGATTATGTTTAAACCCGGTTTAGAACATTTCTCCCCGATTTCCTGAAGAAATGGATTGGTATAGTCAACAATGAACTGAGAAGGCAGGACAAAAACGATATCGAAACCTCTCCCAATAAAAAAGTTCCCTCCGTAGGAAACAGGAGTGCCGGAATCAGCAGGGCTGTAAGTAACAGAATAGAATCTTTTGAACTTTGAAAATCATCTTTGGCTTGCAAATCAATGAAGTAAAGGGAAATGCTACGGGCAAGAATTATAGGAGAAGCGAGGCAAATGCCAGCAAACGTTGCTCCGGAATTAAGAAGTTCCAGGGAGTTCAGGAGACTTAGGCTTAAAAAGATTGGTAGAATCAGAGTCTGTAAAATAATCAGAGAGTTTTCTACGGATTCAGACCAGGAAGAAAGAATCATAAAATAAACCAGTATCAAAAAACATAGCGCCTGCAAAAATTCATAATTCCGGGCTCCCTGTCTACTGTTCGTTTTGCCAAATTCAATATTATAATTCTCTGGAACAGGAAATGATTTTAGTTCTTCCAGTTTCTTGTGAATGGCTGGAGCGGATTCCGGTGAAAAACGCATCGAAAAAGAAAGCGTTCTCTTTTTGTTTTTCCTGTAGATCTTTGTGTCTGTAAATGTTTTTCGCAATTTTGCAACTTCAAGCAGAGGAACAGACTGATTTCTCATGTTCATTAAATGATAGTTCTCTATATTCTCTAACGATTCCCTGTTCGTTGTCGCATAACGTACCTGAACATCAATTTCCCGGTTCTCCCGGATGAACTTTGTTGCGACACCACCCCGCACTCCGAGTTTCAGGCTCTGTCCCAGTCTCTCAGTGCTTATTCCTGAGTTTCCGGATTTCATTTTATCTACGATTACCTGGAGTTCTGGTCGTGGGTTTTTGTATCTCAATAACAAATTGTAGACACCGTTAATGGAAGAAAATTCCTTCGCAAGTTGCTTAACTATTTCGTCTAACTTCTGCATTTCATCACCCAGGACATCGATTACTATTTCATTTTCATTGTCCGATTTGTCCCCGGAATTGAAATGGATGAAAGCCGAGTGAATATTCCCAACACGTTTTTCCAGGGCTTTATAGAACTTCTGTTCACTGTGGATAGTATCACTGAAATCAAGCTGAATTATTGTCCTGCCCCTTTCCACTTTGCTGCTGAGTTCCGGAGTCTCGGCCAGGCGCTTTTCAACTTTTTCGGAAACACCGTTTATCAATTTGAATCCTGATCCGGATGGAAATTCCAGGAATGCAGAAATCGACGATCCGGGAGATTCAATGGCGATCAATTTTCCGGGACGCGTAAAAATAATAATTATGCCGATACTGGAACTAATCAGAACAGCGTTGTAAATCATCGGCTTTAAAATCAGGATTTTAATGATCCGGTCAATGTTTCCTGATAGTTTAGTCAGGAAGAATTTGCAATGCCGGTTACTTTTAGAGAATTTGGAGAAAATAGTAAATCGGGGATGATCTCCGATTTTAATTTGAAAGGAAGGTGTTAAGAACCGGAGAGATGAAAGAGACAGATAGGAGTAGATAAAAGCAGATGCAATGAGCGACACCAAAAAATCAGAATAGAAAAACTTTTGCTTTTCAAAGGCAAGAAAGAAAGGCAGGGAACAAGAGGAGAGCAGAAGCAAATGAAGGACGAAATTTTTCTGTTTTCGGGGGGCAGGCTGGGGATCAAATTTCTGTAATTCATGGAATCGAAAAAAAATTCCGAGCGATATCCCCAGGTATATACCTGTTGTAGAAGAAATACTGTAATTCAGATTTAGAGCCTGTCCCAAAACCTGCTTGTACTTAAAAGCGAATAAATTGTATTGGTTGCATGAAATCAATGGACAACAAATTCGATGTACCTGA
>JAIOQL010000455.1 GCA_021413405.1 Leptospira sp. | reverse complement strand
TCTGCTTTGAGATCGGGATATTTTTCTACTACAACGAGAAGTCTTTGGAGGGCTGAACCAAGGGAGGCCTGTGCATTTTGAAATTTATTAAAAGCAGCCGCGTCATTCAATAATTCAGGGCTGGCCTGCATTGCTCCGACTCCGCCTCTTGCCTTTGCAACATCAGTGAGAACGCTTTTTTCATGTTTCGCATACGCCTCCACTACTTTGATGAGGCCTGGGATAAGATCTGCTCTTCTTTTATACTGGTTCAAAATTTCGGCCATATTGGCTTTCACCTGCTCGTCCAATTCCTGAATCCGGTTGTATCCGCAATTGTATAGTCCAAGGCTAAGAAAAATAAGGAGTATCGAAATTCGTTTTTGTTTATTCATTGATTTCTCACTGTAAATAGTTTGTGTAATATTTTTACACGTAGATCGATTATTACAAGAGAAAAATGTTGAGTCGATTCCAATTCATGGAGCCGACGACCGGCCATTTGTTGCACTGGTAAACGGCCAATAAACCGCAAAATATGAATAGCTTTTTAGAACGTATCACAACCTGGATTATACTGAAACTTTACATAGACCGAAATGAAGACATATTTATCAGATAAGGCTTCCTACAGCGAAGAAGAAAATGAGCTGACCCTGCTTCAAAAAAAGCTAAGAGTTGAGGGGCGCAAAATTTTGGATCTCACCGTGACAAATCCGACAGCGCTTGGCTTTGAATATGATGGAAGACTTCTTGGCAACGCAATCTCCAGTTCCGGAATAAATCAGTATAACCCTGATCCGCGGGGAATGTTACAGGCCAGGGAAGCGATTGCCGGATATTATCGTGGAAGAAATATCTTTGTGGATCCGGGTGATTTGTATCTTACTTCCGGAACTTCGGAAGCACTTTCCATACTATTGAAATTATTATGTGATCCAGGCGATGAAATTCTGATTCCTTCGCCTGGGTATCCTCTCTTTGAAATGATTGCGGCTCTCGAAAACATAGGCTCGACCCGGTATCATTTGACCATGTCTGATGGGGGGAACCAGAGCAGCCGCTGGGAAATAGATTTTCAGGATTTAGAGAATCGCATAACGCATAAAACAAAAGCAATTATTCTCATCCAGCCAAACAATCCGACGGGCAGTGTTCTTTCTGGAAGAGAAGCAGTGGAGATCGTGAAGTTTTCAGAAAGGAATGGGATTCCGCTTATTGTTGACGAGGTTTTTTCTGAATATCTGGACCCTGGGGAAAAGTATTCTTTCATTTCCTCCGGTGAGATCCCTGTTTTTACTCTGAACGGGATCTCGAAGATGTTGCTTCTCCCGCAAATGAAGCTTGCCTGGATACATGCAGGTAGTTCCGGCGAAATGAAAAAAATCCTGAAGCATTCCCTCGACATTATTTGTGACACATACCTTACTGTGAATACGCCGGTTCAGTTGGGATTGCATAATCTTTTTGAGATAGGGAAATCCCGGCAGGAGGAAATGAAGAAGAGATTGAAAAGGAATATGTTTTTTGCTCATAATATATTTGATTCTTCTTCTGAAGTTCGGCTGATACCGAGGGAAGGTGGCTGGTCCCTGGTTCTCGAGATAGGGTCTGAATCTGATGACGAAAATTTCTGTGTCGATCTTCTTTTGAACCACAATGTTCTGGTTCATCCCGGGTATATGTTTGATTTTACAGGAAAGTGTTTTATCATTCTCAGCGTAATTGTCCCGGAGGAAGAATTTGCTGCGGGAATCAGGTTGATCCAAAATTGTTTACATTCCCGGAAAATGAAAAAATGAATGGATAATCTCCTCTTTCGCGTTAAAACGGTTTGTTAGTATGATAGACAGATATTCTAACCCTGAAATTTCCCGGATTTGGGAACTGGAAAATAAGTTCAAAATATGGACTGAAATCGAAATTCTCGCCTGTGAATCCCGGATGAACCGCGGCGAAATACCGGAAAAAGATTTCAACGAAATAAAGACGAAGGCCAGATTCAAAGTAGATGAAATCCTGGAACTTGAAAAAATTCTCCAGCACGATGTAATTGCTTTTCTTA
>JAIOQL010000454.1 GCA_021413405.1 Leptospira sp. | reverse complement strand
AATCAGATTTAATTCTTTTCGTTCTGAATTTGAAAAGTTTACGAAAATAAAACCAGATATCCCCAATTCAGTTCCCTTTTGGAGCAGAAAATTCAGTTTCTCAGATTTCGGGATTGCAGAAGCGATTTTGAATTTCTTATGATGCAGTTTGTGGATTTCTCTTGATTCCAGGGTTCCTTTAGATGATTTTTTACTCAAAAAATAAATCGCGGAACATCCGTTGCCGTCCCGAATTTCTATTTTTTTATCTTCTTCATTGAGTCGCAGGCTTCGCAGATGCGCGATTTCCTCTTTATCCAGAATGATTTCATCTGTTAATTCCTGGTCCGGGCGGAAAAAAATTGGAGTCTTCATCGGATAAATTCTTCTACAAATGACATTTTTCCGGGATACAATTTTTTGGTAGGATTTTATTATTAAAAAGTAAATCTGTAATTATGGAAAATTCTGAAACCAGAATGATTGGGATCGATCCCGGTTCCCACCGGGTAGGATATTCCATACTCGAAAAAAAAGAAAGGAACAAAATTTCGCTTTTGACTTATGGTACGATAGACATTCAACCCGGTACCAAATCTCCTGAAAATCTGATTGTAATCCGGAAAACTCTTTCCCGGCTGCTTGATGAATACACGCCGGGCCTTGCCAGCGTGGAGGAGCTTTTTTTCAGTAAAAATCAGAAAACTGCCGGAAGGGTCTATGAATCGAGGGGGTGTATCCTTTTAACATTGGCTGAATCCGGTGTCAGGATCATCGAACCGTCAGTTACCCAGATCAAAAAAGGTACTACGGGAAATGGAACTGCGGATAAAAAACAGGTTCGGCAGGCATTAAAATTAATTCTGGGACTCGACGATCTGTCAGGGCATGATGATTCCTGGGATGCAGTAGCAGCCGGATTTGTCGGCTTCGCTATGGCGTCTGATATTCGCGTACGTTAGCCGATATTCGGAACTATTTGAGTTTTGCCACAGAGACCCGACGACACAAAGGATTTGATGAATATAGCCATATTGAAAAATGCCATAAAAAAATATCACTCTGAGATTTTGTGACTCCGTGGTATTTTGCAATTACTTGTTCATCTGGAACAGGATTTCAAGTCCTTTCAGAGTTAAGAGCGGGTCAATGATATTGAAAATCCCCTTGTGAACATTGTTGATCGTTGAAACGAGACCGCCAGTGCCAATCACTTTGTAATCCGTGTTGTGCTGCTGTTTTATTTCTTTGATTATATGTTCAAGAAGCCCCACCCATCCATAGAAAAATCCTGATTGAAGGGCTTCAATTGTTGAACTGCCTATGATTTTTTCTGGTGGCTGAAAAACGATTGGAGGAAGCTGTGCTGCATTTCTTGTGAGTGCATCCATCGAAATCTTAAGACCCGGTGCGATGACTCCGCCGAGATAAACGTTTTTGGAATTGACTACGCAGAAAGTTGTAGCTGTTCCTAGATCAATAATAATACTATTCCCCGGATATAGTTGAACACTTGCTGCCGCGTTCACCAGCCGGTCGGCTCCAATTTCAAAGGGGCGGGGATATTCAATTGAGAATGGAAGGTTAATTTTGTAATTCACGCTCAGGGGCTTCACACCAAACCAGTCTTCCACCATTCGTTCCACAATGGGATTGAAAGGAGGAACTACACTGGAATAGATTGCAGATCCTACTGACCAGGGAGATATCTCTTCTTCTTTCAGGAATGCCCTTAGAAAAACTCCAAGTTCGTCAGAAGTGCGATCCAGCTTTGTTACAGAACGACGGTGAAATTTCGGCTCTTTGTCTCCCGGATGAAACAGTCCAAAAACAGTATTCGAATTTCCAACGTCAATAACGAGTAACTTTTCTTTTTTCATATCCATCCCTTTACGAAATTACGGGTTTTTTAGCAACTCACTTCTTAGGTCAGCAATTCAGGAGAGGTGTCGAATATCTCAAATCTTTCTCCGGAAGGGGATTCTACAATCAGGAATCCTTTTTCTGTAAATCCAATGACCTCACCGGATATGATTGAACCATTATACATTGTCGAAATCATTTTTCTGGATAGAAATGAATTATTATCTATCCAGTCGGTCTCTGTTTTGATCCCGGATCCGTCTATGAGCAGAAGCAGATTCCTGTTTAACTGATCAATGATCTGATACATCAATTTCATCCGAAAATCCTTTTCGGGCTTTGAAGCGGTCAGAAATCCTGCTTTTTCTAAATTTTCGGGAACATTGTCGCCGTAGATATTGAGGCCAATCCCGATATATGCAACAAACTCATCTCCCCTTTCTTCTCCTTCGATCAGAATTCCTGCAATTTTTTTATCAGATTTGAAAATGTCATTCGGCCATTTTAGTTTTACTGCTTTTTCATATTCCGGGTTGACTGAATGAATTGCACGTAGGACGGCTGATCCGCAAAAAAGAGAAAGTAGAGAAGAAGGAAATGTCTTCTTATGGAAATTCACTTTCCCGGAAAAAATAATTTTTTCTTCTCCGAGATCGATCCATTTATTTTCTCCCCTTCCTTTGCCGGAAGTCTGTTTATCCGACAATACCCACTGACCGGCCTCAATCATCGGATTTTTGATATACACACTGGTGGAACCGACAGTTTCCAGAAAAATTCCCTTTTTGGGATCTAACAAAGTTACCGGCATGGAAATTGCTTTTGAATTTTTTCCGATTCGAGAGAGAGAATATTTTTTCCTTTCTGATTCAGCTTATCAAATTTTGTCCTGATTAGCAGGCAATTGATCTTTCGCTTAACGCATGTTTTAAGCATATTCAATTCTTCCAACGGAACTTTTCTCTCAGAATCACAAAGCACGAAAAGTAGTTCCAGAGTTTTTGCGTTATTCAGATATTCCATAATCATCGAAGTCATTGCATCCCGGATGTCGTGTGACGCTTTTGCATATCCGAATCCCGGGAGATCAACGAGAAAAAGGTGTTTATCTGCAAGAAATAGATTTATTTCTTTTGTTTTTCCGGGTGTTGCAGAAACCCTCACCAGACTTTTCTTGTTTGTAATTGAATTGATAAGACTGGATTTACCGGCATTGGATCTTCCGGAAAATGCAATCTGGGGCATAGTCGGATTTTCAGGGAAACGCCCGAGGTTGACATGCGACGAATGGAAAATCACATCTTTGAATTTAAATTCCGGCTTCATTTTATTTAGAGCATTTTAAATTCAAACTTTGTCAAATTACGTCCTGAATTGACATAGCGAACACCAGTTCACAATTATTTCACTATTCCCTTAAAAACAGTTCAAATTTTATTTTTTTGAATTTTTTTAACCCATAGGGGATAATTTTATTCAGACAATAAACGAGATCGGGTAATTGCATAAAACTGCTGATTTTTAAAAATGGCATGGGAGTGCCCTGCATAACCCGGTCTTTGCCGAAAGAAAGGGTCGAAATGTGTTGACGTGGAATGCATTCCTTTTGACATTGGTATGGAAGATAAAAGAGGAAAGAGTTGGCAAATTTAAAATCATCCAAAAAGGACGTTAGACGCTCCGAAAAACGTAGAATCGAAAATTCACAGCGAAAAACCGCTCTTAGAACGTTTTCCAAGAACATTGTAAAATCGATCAAAGCAGGCAAGAAAGAAGAAGCTTTGAAATTGTTCTCTCAATTTACTTCTCTTCTGGACAAAGCTGCAAAGAAAAACATTATTCACAAGAAAAATGCGGATCGGAACAAGAGCAGATTCTCCGCTAAAATAAACTCTCTGAAATAATTCTCTTTGGGGACAACTAAGTCCGAAATCTGCAAAGTTGTTTCGCTTTCGAAACAGATCCCTTTCAAGATAGTTGAAGATTCTGTAAACGGATTCCTGGAAAATTTGAAAATTGAAATTGCGTCCGGAAATGCAATTCAACTTCGGGGGTTTGGTTCATTTTCGAGAATCAAAAAAAAATCACGCAAAGTCTGGGATCCTGCTTTGAAAATAGTGAAAGTGTCTCCTGAAAAATTCAAAATCAGTTTTAAAACAGGAAAAGAGTGGACAGAAATGACCAGCTCATTTTTGAATAATAACCGAGAGGGCGATTAGCTCAGCTGGGAGAGCGCCTGCCTTACAAGCAGGATGTCGGCAGTTCAATCCTGTCATCGCCCAAACTACCTTTCAATTAAGATCGACCAGCGACTGGCTTTTTGTTTTCTCTTTGACAAATCCTGTCAGAAAAGTTTTATTCTGCATGGGACTCTCTTCTTATTAACTGCTCCGATAGTGTGGAAAGAATGAATACTTTCACTGATGAAATTCCGAAGTTTTTACCTATTGGGCGAACAGGGAATATCCTGTTCCTGGAAAATTTAACTAATCCGGACATTGAGAAAATTTCTGATGAAGTATTTTTTGAAAATCAGATACCGCAATGGAAAAAAAAGGACATCACGGGAGTTTATTTTTTTCGCTCCGGGTCAGAAAAAATAATGAGCGGATTTCCCGATCATGAAAAAGAAATAATTTTTTATGATCTCTCAATCAATGAAATCGATTCAGAAGTATACAATGAAATCCTCCGACGGCATAAAAATATTATCATACTGTTCAATGAGGCCGTTCGGGGAGAAGTTCTCCTGTTTTGCGCAAAATTATTTTCCCTCCTGGATCCATTGTCGGATCCTGAAAAGATTGTTGGAATTATTTTTGGGAAAGAACTTGAAACTGAAACTCTGGCGCTAAAGAAATTTGCAGCATCCAATAAAAGGTCGATCCTGAATAACCATTTTTCTGCAAACAAAATTCAGAGACACCCGGGAATGGAAAAATCTGCTACGGTACCGGCCAGCCTGGAAAATAAAAAAACAGAATCAACAATCACCCCGGAAACAAATAAGGACATTGGCATTCCCGCTGTAAAATTAAGTGAGCAGTCAGAGTTAAAGCCAGAGGAACAGAAAGCCTCTATAGAAGAATCAAAGACAAAATTTGGCCGGAGGACTTCCGACAGAAACTCCCCGGAACACCCATTGTTTGGAGATGGAGCGGCGTCAAAACAGGAATCGCAGATTGAACAAAAGGCAGAAGATCTTCCGGCAGATACCACCACCCTGGGTTCAGATTCACCAAAATGGTCTTTACAAATCAAAATGATGGGCGTTA
>JAIOQL010000453.1 GCA_021413405.1 Leptospira sp. | reverse complement strand
TCCAGACTATTTTTTCCTGAAATCAGCAATTTTGGAGAAAATCAGAAAAACGGACTTGAATATGAAAATCGATTATAATAAAGATAAACCAGACCTCATCCTGTTATGTTGAAAAGAAAACTTAGAGTAGCCATCGAACATTCCATGGCAAAGCTGGATGGCGTTCGGGCAAAGATCCGGAATTATTATGTCGGACATTTTTACCGGGCCGGAAGATTTCTTTTTGCTTTCGCCGGAACTGTATCAATGGTTACGCTGACTATTGAGTTCGGATTTTACTATCCGGATGACTGGGCCGGGCTGATCCGGATAATCAATTCGACTGCAATCGATTACCTGGTAGCCTACGAAATTTTATCACTTCTTTTCACATCGGATAAATATTCTCATTATATCAGAACGCATAAAGCTGAGATCACAATCGTTATCCTGGTGCTGCTTCAGAAATTGTTTGAGAAGGATATTATTGATTATTTAAAGTTAGGCGAAATTGGAACGAATCAGGCTGCACTTCTTTTTCTGTCAATAAACCAGATTTTCCTGATCTTCAGCAACCTGACAAGATTTCTCAGGTCAACGAGACTCTATAGCCTGAACAGGGTGAACCCGTCTTTCATTTTTTTTCTGAGCTTTGCTGCGGTCATTTTGCTCGGAACCCTTCTTTTACATTTGCCAAAAGCCCAAAAAATTCCGGTGCGGACAATTGATGTTTTGTTTACAGTTGTCAGCGCAACCTGCGTGACCGGTCTTTCCGCTGTAGATATTTTTTCAAGTTTTACACGGTTCGGGCAACTGATCATCATGAGTCTGATCCAGGTTGGCGGACTCGGGCTGATGACACTCACCAGTTTTTTCGCGATATTTCTTGCCGGGAAGGCCTCTGTGAATGATAAAATGCTCATGAAAGATCTTTTGAGCGAAGATGCACTGGGGAAGGTAAGCAGCATCATAAAACAGATAGCACTCCAGACTTTTGCAATTGAGGCGATAGGCGCCATTGTTCTCTATGTAAACACACCCTCTTTGAACAATCTGCATCCGGATGACAAAGTATTTTTTGCAATCTTTCATTCGGTTTCTGCGTTCTGTAACGCCGGGTTTTCCCTTTACTCTAACGGCCTGGCTGAAACATTTTTATTTACTGAAAAGATCTATCTTTCGATGATTATGATTCTGATAGTTTTTGGCGGACTCGGTTTTCCGGTTATCAGCCAGCTTTTCAGCAAGATTCAGAATCCGGGTGATCCGAGAATACGGTTTTCTATTTCTTCAAAACTTGTACTGATCGTAACGGGAATTCTGATTATTACCGGTCTCATTGCTTATTTCTATCTTGAGTCTCCATACACCCTTACAAATCTGAACCTCTATGACCGGATTTTTCATTCCCTTTTTTATTCTATCACTACGAGGACTGCGGGATTCAATACACTTGATATGACAAGAATGGGTATCCCGATGGTTTTCTTCACCCTTTTGCTGATGTGGATTGGAGCATCCCCCAATTCTACGGGGGGAGGAATCAAAACTTCAACTTTTGCCGTCGCAGGCCTTCATATTGCGGATCTCGTGAAGGGAAAGGACAGGCTCGAAATCTTCCACAAAACAATTTCCACTGCATCCATCTCCAGAGCATCGGCGACTATCGTATTATCACTATTTGTGATTTTCACTGCAATTTTTTCTCTTGTGCTCACTGAAAAATTTCCGTTTCTCGATATTGCATTCGAGGCAGTTTCTGCTTTCGGAACGGTCGGGCTTTCAAGGGGCATCACTTCTGCACTGACTGATTCGGGAAAAATTGTAATTTCAATAGTTATGTTTGTCGGGAGGGTAGGGATTTTCACAATGCTCGTTGCGTTTACTCCAAAGGCACCGCCTTCGGGGAATTATAGATATCCGGTTGAATATGTAGTGGTAGGTTAAATTATGAAAAAAAATAAAATTGCAGTGATTGGTCTTGGGGATTTCGGGAAAGAACTCGTGAAGCAATTGTTCCTCGAGAAACATGAAGTGGTCGCAATAGACAAAGAAATGCTTACGATTGATGAAATAAAAGATCATTGTACGAATGCGATCTGTCTTGATGCAACCGACGAGCATGCTCTTCGCGCACAGGGACTTGAGGAAATGGATTTTGTGATTCTGGCAACAGCAGACGATTTGGAAACTCTCGTGATTACTGCGGACATTCTTCGTCAGTTAGGAGTAAAAGAAATCATTGCCCGGTATAAGACAGAACTTCATATCCGGATATTAAAAATGCTCGGGATAACAAATATTTTTAATCCGGAAGAAAAGGCTGCGAGGAATATGGCAGAACAGTTCGGTCATTCAAGTATAAAAAGCAGCCTGATCATATCGGAAGAATTTAGAATTGCAGAACTCGTTATCCCGGAACTTTTTGCAGGAAAAACTGTAGAAGAAATTCAACTGAAAGAAAATTATAATCTCCTGCTGATCACGATCAAACGGATGAGGCACAACCTCCAGGCAAAGCGCAAGAGCGATGAAATGAAACAGGAAGTGCTGGGGATACCCCAAAAAACTACGGTGTTCCGTTCAAATGATATCATTACAGTATTTGGAAAACATGAACATGTGGAAGAATTTCTGAATACTGTTTAATGTGCGGGCGTTACCCGCTATCGCGGGCCGGGCTGGCTTCGGGGTTCCGTGCTATGCACCGGCTCTCGCCGCCCTTCGCATCCCTAACGCTTCTGTTTGTGAAAATGGACCGGAATGCGAAAAATTTTCAGAAGAAAAATGGAAATCCGGCTTCCTATTGCATTTTTTAAATCTGTAATATAGAGGAATCAATCGGGTGGCAACGGATTGGCCTATATGTTGCAAATTATTATTGTTTTTAACCCAATATCGCAGGATGATGGAGCGAATGAGAGAGGTCTTATGGAACAGGCAGTAATTATAGACGGTGCAAGAACAGCATTTGGAAGTTTTGGAGGCGCACTAAAGGACATTGGAGCGACAGAACTTGGCGTAGAAGTCGCAAAGGCGGCTATCGCAAGATCCGGGGTCGATGTCAAATCAATCGGTGAATCGATTTTTGGAAATGTAGTTCCGACAGGAAAGGACGCGATCTATCTTGCAAGGCACATCGGGTTAAAGGCCGGGCTCCGGGTAGAAGCTCCTGCTCTTACACTCAACAGGCTATGTGGATCAGGAATGGAGGCAATTATACAGGCCGCAAAGAAAATTTATTTAGGTGAGGCAGATGTAGTTCTGGCCGGTGGAAGTGAATCAATGAGCCAGGCCCCGTACGTTGTGCGAAATGCAAGGTGGGGGCTCAAGTATGGTCCGGCAGAATTTGAAGATTCACTAAACCAGGGCCTCACAGATCTTTATGTTGAATTGCCTATGGGTATGACGGCTGAAAATCTTGCCGATCAATACAAAATCTCGAGACAAGAACAGGACGATTGGGCCGGGATTTCCCAGGAACGCGCCGAGAATGCGACAAAAAACGGAATACTGAAAGAGGAAATCATTTCAATTACCATTCCAGGAAAAACTCCGTTTGTTTTCGAAAAAGATGAATTTATAAAAGGAATTGCTGCGAGAGAAAAGATGACCCAGCTCAAGCCTGCATTCAAGAAAGACGGGACAGTCACTGCCGGAAACGCATCCGGGATCAATGATGGGGCAAGTGCAGTCATAGTAACTTCGAAATCCCACGCAGATAAGCTCGGCAAAAAACCGATCGCAATTATCCGAGGCTATGGGCACAGCGGATGTGATCCTGCAAAAATGGGAATCGGTCCTGCACTGGCGATCCCGATTGCACTGAAATCTGCGGGTCTCACATTAAAGGATATGAATCTTGTTGAAGTGAATGAAGCATTCGCTGCGCAATATCTGGCTGTTCAAAAAGAACTTGGTCTTGATCCTTCGAAGACAAATGTGAATGGAGGCGCCATCGCAATCGGGCATCCGTTAGGCGCAAGCGGTAACCGGGTCACTCTGACTCTCGCATATGAGCTTCGCAGAAGAAAAGCGAAATATGGTGTGGCTTCACTTTGCATTGGCGGAGGACAGGGGATTGCCATTGTCCTCGAAAATCCTGGAGTATAATTTTCCCCGGGAAATCTGTTTATAAATCAGATATTTGTGGCAAGGTTCTGTTCCTCTTCGGACAGAACCTTGTAATAGTATCCACCACCAAGATCTTTAACAAGGCCATTAAATTCCAGGGAGCTGAGGTATGCCAATACCGAAGGAACGGCACTAAATGCAGAAGGAATTATCTCGGAAATATGGAAAACATTGCACTTTGAATTTGTAATTTCTTCGAGAGTCAGTGTTCTTGCTCCATCCTGGATAAGTTGCCTCCCGCCTTGATTTTGAGTGAGGTTTTCATGATCGAAAACCAGCAGCTCCCGATGCTGTGTGATTGCATGATTTGCCGAGGACATTGCTCCGCTTTTTGCCGGGGCTTCCATGATAATTGTGAGGTCAGACAGTCCTGTGATAATCCTGTTCCGGTGAATGAAAGAATAATTTCTTATGAGATTTTTTCCGGGAAAAATTTCAGATAAAATGAGCGCATTTTTGGAATTTCGCATTTCTTTGTAAAGATCCCTGTTCTGAAACGGGTATTCTTCATCGATTCCGGTTCCCAGAACTCCAATCACTGGAACATTGTTTTGCAGTGCAGCTTTCATTGCTTCTCTGTCTATTCCGAGTGCCATTCCGGAAACGATTGCAGAGATGTTATTGTGTGAAAGAAATTTCGGTATGAACCCCGTTGCAAATAGAGCAAGCTTTGATGCTTTTCTGGTTCCGACAACTGAGACTGATGGCATGGATAAAAGTTCCCGGTTTCCCCTGTAATATAAAGTGATTGGAGGATCATAAATCTTTTTTAGCAACACAGGAAAATCGTGTTCATAAAAATGCAGAGTGGAAATTTCAAGTTTTTCGCAGAGTTTTAAAATACCTTCAGCCTTCAGGAATATTTTTTTTAATTCCTCTCTTTCGATCAGGCGAAAGACATATTCAGCAAGATCGGTTAACGTATTGAATTGCGAAAAAAGTCTGATCTTCCTGACGAGTGAAAATGTTTGCGGTAAACTGAAAACATAAGGATACAGCTCCTCCATCTTCAGAATCCTTTTTTGGAGGCCGTGATTTTTTCCAGGTTTTTCAGTACGTTTCTGTAGGACTGATTTTTTGCAAGGTCTTCGGAAATGATCCCGTCCTTTTTCAACTGTTCTATCAGACTTTTAGTGCCGAGATATTCTTCTTCCGCCTCGGAAATCCGCCCGAGCCTGTAAAGAAAATTCGCCCTGGCAAAATGCACAGGTACTGATCTGGGTTCTTTTTTCAGAATCTGACTCACAATCTGAATTGCTTTTGCCTGGTCATTGTAGCCTTCCGGGTCGATTCCATCGATCAGCCCGTCGTTCATCGATGAATCAAAATAGATCAATGCAATCTGGTAGGGGTATCTCGTATCCTCAGGATTTAACCTGGTCAATCCACGGAATATTTTTAACGCAGTTTCTCTCCGCTCCCTGTCCCATCCTCTGTCGCGTGACGCATTTGCGAATGCAAGACCCGTTTCAAACAGCAGGTCTTCATCCGCTTTCCGGAATGCCGATGTTTTTTCAAAGTAAGGAATTGCGCTCTCAAAAAAATGAACTTCTGCACCAATTACTTCTGTCTTGCCTTCCTGGTTTTCTTTGAGCGCCTGTGTGTAGTACCGGCTTCCCAGCTCGTAATTTCCAACTTTCATGTAGGCCCGTGCAATCTTCCATGAGAGGGCTCCGGCCTCAGTTGTTTTCCTTACCATTTTTCTGATTTTCGTTTCGAGTTCGCGAATTTCAGCCTCTTCGAGATTTAGCTTTTCTTTCCAATGATTGATCTCTCTTTCATCGGAGGGGGGAGGGAGGATTTTGCTCCGAGCGTTCTTTTTTCCCCATTCTACAAGTCTGTCACAA
>JAIOQL010000194.1 GCA_021413405.1 Leptospira sp. | reverse complement strand
ATCACGAAATTTTCCATTTTGTCTGAGCAGCTCGCCGGGATAGTTCATGGCTCAAATCTCTTTAAAGAAGTGCAGGAAGAAAAAGAAAAAGCAACTGTCGCGAGGGAGGAAGCGGAAAAGGCAAAAAGGGAAGTAGAAGAACTAAACAGTTTTCTGAAAAATATAAATGAAAAACAGAATATACCGGAAGTACTCGCAGAAGTTAAAAAATATATGCGCGATGTTTACCGGATTGAATATTTTTACCTCTGGCTTTACAATCAAAAAGAGAATAGTATTTTCTACCATTCCGGAATTTACCCGTCAGAGGAACAGCGGATAAATTTCATGAAAAACGGACACACAAAGATTTCTTTTGAAAAAAAAGGGATCCATTCCCAGGCTTCAAAGCGGAAAACGTATACGCATCTTGCGAATATAAGAAACAGGTCCGTTGGGAATGAGCAGGAGGATAAAAACCAGGAAATCATCAAGATGTCCTCTTTACTTTTTATACCTTTATATGTTCAGGATACTTTTATAGGTATGCTCGATTTTTCGCATATACAGGAAAAAATAAATCTTACGAAAACAAATATGGAACGGATCTATATTTTCTGCCAGCAGGTTGCGGGAATAATTCAGAACTTTTCGCTGATGGAAGAGGTAAAAATAGAACGAGACAAATCGGAGAATCTTCTTCTGAATATTTTACCGAAAGATGTTGCGAAAGAACTCAAAGAAAAAGGATTTGCGGAACCGGTACTTTATGAATCTGTCACTGTTTTATTCACTGATTTCAAGGGATTCACACAGATCGCAGAAACACTTACTCCTACAGAGCTACTGAAAGATCTGGATGCCTGTTTTGTCCAATTTGATAAAATTACAGAGCGTTACAGTCTTGAGAAACTAAAGACAATCGGAGACAGCTATATGTGTGCTGGCGGGATTCCGAGAATAAATACAACGCATCCGGTTGATTCCTGCCTGGCTGCTCTGGAAATTCAGGCCTTTATGAACCTTATGAAAAAATTGAAAGAAGAAAAAGGATTTCCATATTGGGAACTCAGGCTTGGAATTCACACTGGGCCACTGGTTGCCGGCGTTATCGGGGAAAAGAAATTTGCCTACGATGTCTGGGGGGACACAGTGAATACTGCGAGCCGGATGGAATCGAGCGGAACAACGGGAAGAATCAATATCAGTTCGGGCACATACGAATTCGTGAATGAATTTTTTGATTGCGATTACAGGGGAGAGGTTGCTGCAAAAAACAAAGGTGTTGTGAAAATGTATTATCTCAACCGGTTAAAACCTGAATATTCAAAGGATGAAGTCGGCCATCTTCCAAACAGGGAATTTTGGAAGGCCTATTCAAAAGCTGAACCAAAATCTTAATTTCCTTATATAAAATGAAAATTCTAAAAATGCAAATTGTAGTTCTATCCCTTTTTTTTTTGGGATGTAATTTTCAGGAACCGGATAGAATCCAACCTAAAGTTACAGCAGGAACAATCGATCTGACTCATTGGGATTTTGAAAAAAATGGTTCGGTTAGTCTGGATGGAGAATGGGAATTTTATTGGGGGGAGTTTTTGAATTCGAAAATTGCTGAAGGAAAGGGGAGTGGTCTTTTTAAGCAACCGGAAAGTGGTAATCAGAAAGTAGAACAAAATTTTATGCCGGTTCCTGCCAGATGGCAATTGCATGGATATCCGGAAAAAGGTTTCGCAACCTACCGGATAAGAATATTATTACCGGACAATATTCCAAAAATGGCTATAGCGAATACATACATTGCTTCCGCTTATTCTCTTTATATTAACGGCAAACTCGCCTCTTCGAAAGGAAAAACCGGAAAATCGGAGATTGATTCGAGTCCCTATATGCAATCAGAAACATTTCCTGTTGAATCATTTCTGATTAATTCCAGTCTGAAAGATCGGGAAAAATCCACTACAGTCAAATCGAATGCCAACGAAATATTAATTCACGTTTCGAACTTTCATGAGTCGGCTGCGGGCATATGGAATCCCATAAAAATAGGCCCTACGACGGATATTTATCGCAATGTTAAAAAGAAGTTCGTACTCGATCTCCTTGTGTTTACCAGTATTTTTACGATGGGACTTTACCATTTCGGTCTCTATTTTAATAGAAGAAAAGATTCTTCAGCCTTTCATTTTGGTGCTTTCTGCATTCTGCTTTCAATTAGAATTGTTTGCACAAATGACAGAATGATCCTTGATGCATTTCCGTTTCTCTCTTTTTTTCTGATTCATAAAATCCAGGTAATCTGTTTTTACTTTGGTTGTTTTCTGTTCATGCAATTTGTCTGTTCCATTTTCCCTGATGAATTTTCTGTGCCGCGCTCGCGTATGTTCTTTTGGTTGTAATTTCTGCAATTGTTAATAAAAGGATAGGGGCAAAATTATTCCTGACAGGTTTCCTGTTTTTTGGTGCTGCGGTAACAAATGATATTCTCAAATCATTTGAGATATTACATACTCCCAATATTTCAAGTTATGGCTTTTTGACTTTTGTAATTTTTCAGTCGGCTATCCTTTCCAGAAAATTTGCAAACGCATTTACAGATGCAGAAAATTCCACCAATGAATTGAAGCAGCTCTCCGAGAGTCTTGAAAAAAAAGTAACGGAACGAACACTTGAATTACAAACAGAAAAGGACAATCTTCTAATTGCAAAGGACAGGATTGAAAACCTTGCTGAATCCAGAAAAAAACTTTCCCTGATCGGACAAATGGCGGCAGGAATCGTTCATGATATAAAGAATCCAATGGCAACGATCAAGAGTTTGGCAGAGATGGCAAATTCAGACAGGATTACAAAAGAAACCAGGATTAAAAATTTGGACCTGATTGTCCGGGAAATGGACAGATTGAACGATCTTGCTTTTGAAATTTTGGATTTTTCAAAAGGAGAAATTGTCCTGGATATTTCCGAAGTCAACGTAAAAGAATTTGTTTCTGAGGTGGCTCAGTTTTTAAAAATAGATTTTTCTCATTACGGAATCAGATATAATGAGGAATATCTGTTTGAAGGAATGATCCGGATTGACAGGGATCGGATGAGAAGAGTCCTGATTAACCTGGCAAAGAATGCGATCGAAGCAATGTATGACGGGAAAAAGGAATATAGATTCATGATTCGAACTGAGAAAAAAGAGGGTAAAATTCTATTTTCTCTGATAGATAACGGGCCAGGCATATCTGAATCCATGGAAGAAAGAATTTTTGAGGCTTTCGCGACTCAGGGGAAGGTCACCGGGACCGGGCTCGGTTTATTTATGAGTAAATGGATTGTTGAATCTCATCTCGGAAATCTCAGTTTCGAAACAAAGCAGGGAGATGGGACAACGTTTTTCATTTCGATTCCCGGGTGAACAGATCCCGGCTTTGAAATAATATATTGAAGGAGACAAATTTTTGAAAAAGATATTAATAGTTGATGATCAGCCTTCTATGGCAATGGTGCTCGGTGATATTCTGGAGGGAAAGAATTTTCAGATCGTTACCGCAGTGAATGGAGAAGCCGGAATCGCGAAAGCGAAAGAATTGAAACCAGATCTGATCATCATGGACATAATGATGCCGGTCAAAGATGGAATCACCGCGATCACAGAATTGAGATCTATCGATGAATTC
>JAIOQL010000242.1 GCA_021413405.1 Leptospira sp. | reverse complement strand
ATGGAGCAATGATCGTGGATCCACCTGGTGGTCGTCCACCGGCTCATGAATTTGTACTGATACTTTCAGGATGGGATCTGAAAAATCGGGGTCGAAATGATCTCTATACATGGAACGGAATAGCAGGCTACTATGACCGTTTTCCTATTAAAGTTCCCGTCGGAGAAAAAGTCCGGCTCTACGTTGCGAACTTGCTGGAATATGAAAGTCCTATAACATTCCATCTCCATGCACAGACATTTGATATATTCAGAACAGGAACAAAATTAATTCCGGATGACCATTCAGACGTTGTTACACTCGGTCAGACCGAACGGGCAATTCTGGAATTTACTCTGCCTAAAAAAGGACGATATATGTTTCATCCTCACCAGAGTTTCATTGCTGAGGCCGGGACAATGGGCTGGATTGTTGCAGTTTGATCTGACCCTTCACTTGCAAAAAATATTAGAGCCGGGGGGCAGAAGACCCTGAAAAAGTTTTACTTTGTGATGTTCCGGCACTTGTTCAATTCCATTGTATCCCAGGACCAGTAGCTAGGATATTCTGGAATTTCCTTTTCCTGCATTTTCATCCACTTTACTCCCTCCTTAAGTTTTTCAAATCTCCAGATTATCTTGTCTGAAGCCTTTGAAATTACAGTTCCACCTTTTCCGCAATCGGGAAGACCTGTATGGCTGATGGGAGAATAACGATAGCCATCGTTGTCAGTTAAAATTATATTTTCGAGTATGATACAAACGGAACTGTCACGTAAAAGCTCCAACTGGACTTCAGTTTCATTTTCGTTAATGCATATATAATTCACCATGACAAGCGAGCCAGGTCGGCTAACTCTAAATATTTCACAACATTTTCCATTCAATGAACCCGGTGATTTTTCAGTTATTTTTGGAATAACTGATTTTTCTTCCGGTTTTGCAATTTTCTTTTTCGTAACAGTCTTTTCCTTAACCGGCGACACTTTTGCCGGATAGTGTTCTTTTTCGGAAATTACCTGAGGATTGCCCGGATAGAGTGCACCCGAAATAAACACCAGAATTAATAAAATATTTTTCTTCATACAAATGCTTGCATTTATTTCAATTCACTTTTCAGTTCTTTTGCAAGTGCTGCCCCGGAAGTG
>JAIOQL010000193.1 GCA_021413405.1 Leptospira sp. | reverse complement strand
GGATATAACGGTGGTATTCAAATGGCTGAAGAGAATCGAGATAACCCAGGATTTCCCCTGACAATGGTCTGAATTTACCATTTTCATCAATTGCTTCATCATAATGGCTTCCGGCCCGGGAATAATTTTTCCAGAGAATTAATTCCGGATCAGGAACAAATGCTTCATTTGTAAATTGAGTTTTATTCGAGTCCAAAAAATTGCCGGTTCATGATTATTCTTCTTTATTTCTCCATTGCTCAATCGACGCCGGTGATTCTTTCTGTAAAAAAAAGTTTTCCCGGATTTCTGCACTTATATCATTTAGCTTTGATTGAAGCGCATCAATATATTCATGGAGACCGAACTGAATAATCTCAGCTACGGATAAATAATCAAGCTCGGAACGCAGCGCTCCTAATTTTTTTTCGGCAGTATTTGAATATGTTCTGTTTGCAGTGCCGGTTATCGCATAAATAGAATTCTCTGCTTCAATCAGGCAAAACCGGATCGCTCTAGGAAAATACCTGTCCAGAATCAGGAATTCAACGATTTCCCTTGACTGGATCTTTCCGTAACTTTTCCGGTACATCTCGTATGCACTCGCGGATTTCAGGATCGCATGCCATTCCAGAAGATCTAGGGGGGAACCCACTTCCTGCGAACTGGGCAGTAGATAAAAATACTTCAGATCGAGTATCCGCGTGGTGTTGTCAGCCCTCTCCATCATTCTTCCCAGATTTGCGAAGTGCCAGCCTTCCGTTTTTGATAAGGTAGAATGAACCATCCCGATAAAAAGTTGGCTGACAGTTTTAATTTTTTTAAAAAACCCTGCAGCATTCTGAAAGATTTCCCCTTTTTCGAATTCTTCCCTGATATTGATGTAGCTGCTGTTGATATGCTCCCAAAGTTCAGTCGATAAATTCTCCCTGACTCCCCGGGCGTTTTCGCGTGCCGAATAAAGACAGGATAAAATTGAATTTGAATTTTTCAGATCAGAACCAAGAAACCGCAGCACATTTTCCCGGTTTGGCTCCCCATACAATTCTTCAAAAAGTTCATACTCTCCAGTAACCTGTACCAATGGTTCCCATTGTTCCTGCATTCCTTGCGGAAGATCCATGGAAAGACTGAGGTTCACGTCAATGAAGCGGGCATTATTCTCCATCCGCTCAATGTAGCGGTTCATCCAGAAGATTGAATCGGCAACTCTGGTGAGCACGGTTCAGGCAATTACCCAGGTGTCTTTGCTGCCGCCACCCTGGGATGAATTTACAACCAGAGATCCTTTTTTAAGAGCAACCCTGGTCAGACCGCCTGGTAAAACATAAATATCCTTACCGTAAACAATGTATGGACGAAGATCTACATGGCGTCCTTCCAGTTCGTTACCGGAAAGTGTTGGAACACGGGAAAGACCCATCGTTGGTTGGGCAATGTAATTTCTCGGATTTGCCCTGATCTTTTCTTTAAATTCCAGTTTCTCTTTTTCTGTTGCATGCGGACCGACAAGCATTCCGTAACCCCCTGCTTCGTTGGCTGCTTTAACAACTAACGTATCAAGGTTAGATAGCACATACCCCAGATCCTTCTGCTCTGAACAGACATATGTAGGAACATTAGGGATCAATGGCTCTTCCCCCAGATAGTATTTAATAATTTTCGGAATGTAAGCATAAATAACTTTGTCATCGGCTATACCAGTTCCCGGAGCGTTTGCAAGCGAAATTTTTTCGTTCTTGTAGACACGTAGAAGACCGGGAACACCAAGGAGTGATTCAGGATTCAGATAAAGCGGATCAAGAAAGTTATCATCAATCCGTCTGTAGAGAACATCAACCTGTTTATAACCATTTGTTGTTTTAATCCAGACTGCTCCATTGTCAGCAACCATATCACTTCCAACGAGGAGATCAATTCCCATCTGGTTTGCGAGAAATGAATGTTCATAATATGCAGAATTATATGCCCCCGGGGTCAAAAGACCGATTCTTGGTGAATCAGTGTGTGAAATGTAGTGCAACATATCCAAAAGTCTGGTTGGATATTCATAAACCGGACAAACATTTAGCGCTTCAAACATTTCCGGAAAAGTTCTCTTCATATTCTCACGGTTTTCGAGAACATAAGATACACCTGATGGACACCGCAGATTGTCTTCCAGTACGTAGTAGTTCCCGTCAGTGTGACGGATCAGGTCAGTACCGTTTATGTGATTCCAGATTTTTTTGGGTGGTGTGAATCCTTCCATTTGCGGTAGATAGGCACGCGAAGAAAAAATAACCTCCGGAGGAATCACCTTATCCTTGATAATCTTTTTCTCATTATAGATATCCTGGATAAACAGGTTCTCCGCGAAGACTCTTTGCTTTAGCCCTTTCTCGAGCAATTTCCATTCATCGCTACCAATGATTCTTGGAACAATGTCAAAGGGGAATATTGCTTCCGAATGAACCTCGTCTTTATAGAAATTGAAAGTGATTCCCATTGTGAGTAGAGATCTTTCCACAAGATGCTTTCTCCTTTGAATTTCCCCTTCCGGAAGATTCTCGAGATTTCGTTTGTAAAATTTGTACTCAGGCCTAGCTTCAATCTGTGAAGAGTACATCTCGTCAAAAAAGCCGTCCAATTTATAAGCACCTAGATTCATAACTCCCTCCAAATGCCCATTATTTAATCAAATATTGCTGGAATTTTCCAAATAGAGCAATATGTCAATTATATGAGCTATACAAGATTATTGTATAGATGATTAGCAATAATTGTACCATATAGATGATTAGACCGTAGGAGTTCCAACAAAATGAAATAAATCAGACTTCGGTCTCACATAATCAGACATAATTCAAATTCTGACCATACAGGTTGTATAATTCTCAGAAAAAAGCATAGGTAATTGTTCCGACAATCTCTTCTGACAAAGGCTTTACATTCAAGCCTTCCGAATTTTCAATTTTTTTTATGGATCTATCAATTCTTTATGTTACTACGAAAACCAAAGCCGAAGCCAAAAAAATCGGCAGACAACTCGTGGAAAAAAAACTGGCTGCTTGTGTAAATATAATCGATGGGATGAATTCAATTTATCGCTGGGAGGGGAGCATTGAAGAATCGGAAGAAACAATTCTGATTGTAAAAACCAAACTCGCTCTGGCAGACGAAATAATTTCGTTTGTAAAAACTGTTCACAGTTATTCCTGTCCCTGCATAATTGCACTCCCGGTTGTTGCAGGGAACACTGAATATCTTTCCTGGATCAGGAATGAATCTCTTTAAATAGAGATCAGGATTTTCCCATGGAAAACATCATTTTCCAATTTTGATAAATTCTCACCTGAAATATTCTGCAATCTTGAATTTATTGATTCGGTTCCCCGGCCAGAAAATAAACCGGATTTTGTATAATCCGTTCCGGATACAAAATTTAATTCCAGTTTTTCAATTCCATCCATATTAGTAATGGAAATTTTCCAGGTAGATTTTCCTTTTCCATATTTAAGATCATTTGTAACAAATTCTCCAATGATTGCGTGAAATTCTTTTTTCCATTTCTCACTAAAATTTTTAATTCGTACACTCAACGATGGATCTCCCCAATATTCCAGTATTTTTCCCGCACCTGAATATCGCCGGATCAGAATGAGATGGATTCCATTAATAAAGTCTGACTGGAATAATTCATAGTCTTCAAGATTAATCAATCGCTCTTTTAGACTTCCGATCGTACTGTTCACAAGTCTGTTCATATGCTCGAGAACCTGGACTTCGGGAATTTTATTTTCATGAAATCGCCTGAGCATCATTTGTATGTCGACAAGCTTTGAACCGAGATGATCATGAATATCCCCGTAAATTTTTTCCCTCTCTTTAACGAGTGAAAGTTCCTTTTCCAGCTCAAATCTTTTTTTCTCTTCCTCGATTTTTACCTCAGTCATAGCTTCATTCCGGATAGCAGTTTCAAACCGGTTAACCAGGACCAGATTCATTCCGATCAGAAATGCTGTGATCGTTTGAAGAAATAAATACGTCTGAATATGGAAAATATAGTAATTGGAAAATTCAAGAAGAACCGCTGTCAGGGTAGCGAAGAATCCGAATGAAACATTTCCGGGAAGAGTAGTAAACAATGTCCTGACAAAACAGCGGAACTTTTCCCTTATTGAAGACCCAAAATTATTTGAACTGAAGATATTTTTATAAGAACGGTGCAATCCTATGACAAGTATATAGAATACCCAAATTGCCATCATCAATTCAGTGAAATAAAAAACATCGTGGCAAAAGGGGCCGAATTGCGGCGCAATCAGAACTGATGAACTGATTATCAGGGTAATGACACCGTTCAATTTTCCAAAGAGTGAAATTTTTTCTATAAAAATGCTCTCAAGAAAGAATACTATTAAAAGCTCTGAAACAAATAACGCTACAGATTCCAGAACAAAAATAAGTTTTGTATCATAGAAAACAGTGTAGGCAAGAGTACTCTGCAAAAAAAAGAATCCGGAATA
>JAIOQL010000241.1 GCA_021413405.1 Leptospira sp. | reverse complement strand
ATTATAACATTACTTGATATGTCTGTAACGTATACATTCTTATTATCTTTTGATGCACATATTCCAAATATAATACTACTTCCAGTCAAAATGCTACCATAAAACCCTAATGATCCGTTTACGACACTTCTAGAATAAATCGAAATTTTAGGCTCGCTGTGGTTAACAACATAAACATTTTTTCCATACTCGGTAACACATCCTTCTTGTGGGTTTCTCCCTGCGGCAATAGTGCCATTTGCCGTAAGCGCGCCGGTTGTTTTATTTCTTGAAAATATCGATATAGAGTTATCATTACTGTTAGCCACATAGACATTAGAGTCATCTGCAGAGATGTAAACACCAGTCGGAGAAAGGCCGGTTGCTGCAAAACCATTGGCTGTTAATGCCCCGGTAGTAATGTTTCGATCGAATTTGTCTAATCTATGGGTACCCGTGACATATATGTTTTTTCCATCTCTAGTTATAGCAATGCCCCAATTACCGACAGATGCTGTTACTTTACCGATCGATGCCAACACGCCAGTAGATGTATTTCTTGAAAATACCGAAACGCTCCGAATGATGTTCCTATTAGCGTCCGTTTCTTCGCCCGTCGTATAAACATTGGTAATGCTCCAGATGTAATATCTCGGCCATACATCGAAATAGCAGCATTTTGGTTTAAATCATTGCACACTACATAAACACTTGAGCCGCTTATATTAGGCGTTGGTGTAGGCGTTGGTGTAGGAGTTGGTGTGTAAGATACGCAATTAAAATGTGACCAGTAGGTAGGATTTCCATTGACTAAATTTCCTATTATTTCAGCACCACCAGAAGAAACTATTTTTAATCCTGGCGTAATACCACTATTATAAGTTCCTGTCCCCCATCCGGCAAAGCAACCCAAAGATAAGCACTCTACTATCATTTGGTAACCATTTTTTATGGCAATGATCTTATATGTGCCATCAACTTTGGGCCAACACGATAACGGTGATGGAATAAAACCAGAGACTGTTAAAATGTCTCCTACGGCGAATAATTTACCGTTTGAACCAGTTAAAACGCCAGTATTAATAGGTTGATTTAATAAAGATAGTGCGATACTTCCATATCCTGTGTTACATGGTACACAATTGCGCGGCACCGGAGTTGCAACGGGCGGCGGTGTTGGTGTTGGCGTAGGCGTTGGTGTTGGTGTTGGTGTTCGTGTTGGTGTTGGTGTTGGTGTTGGTGTTGGTGTCGGCGTTGGTGTTGGTGTCGGGCTAATAGGAGAAGTAGCTGGCTGACAATTGCCATTTGCAAACACCCACCTTAGAACCCCGTCGACGACTGAGGCGTAATATTCGCAGCTGCCAATACAGCCTGGCGAGCAAGGACCAGAATATTGATCGCCAGGCCTTACATTAGGATTTGTAACTGGGCCAAGATCATAAGGACAGGCACTACAATTTACAGGCGATCCAGGAGTTGCGATAGGCGTTGCTAAATTACTGGTACCATCAAACGTTACAAGGTTTGAGAACTGTACTAAATCTGGATCGCTTACAAATAATTCCTTTGATCCTGTGCCCAGTTGATATTCTATACCATTGTATCCCCAAGCCAGTAATTTCGCACAAATCGTCGGAGTCGTATAAGTGGTCGGAGTCGGAGTAGGAGTCGGAGTTGGCGTGGGTGTAATTAAAGGACACGCCAAAGTAACCTCTACACCTTCCCATAGCGGATTAACCGGCGAGCCTTTCCTAGGTGTTATAGCCGTTACTACATAATCTGCAGAATTTGATACACCACCTACTATATTAACAGTTTCATTTAGTATAAAGTTACGGCCATTGGATAGGCCACCATAGAAGGAATGTTTATAAGTTAAGAAAACAGTATAGGCAGTAACATTCTTTGGTTTACAGGTCGCTTCATAATAGGTAAAGCCGTTTAATTCTCTGATTCCAACATACTTATATGTCCCATCAGGAATGCCGATAACTACACCACCAGCGTTAGGTTTATTTGCTGTATTAAAATTAACCACGGTCAAATCTTCGTCTTTAAAATAGTCATTAAGTTTTGGTGTAGCTAGACCTGCACCAGAATTAAATAAAAAAGTAGATTCGTCAATATAAACATAAGTCAGTGTGCTGCCGGGATTACTAATCTTAAACCCTGAGCTAACGCCTGTAATACTTCCATTATTAAAAAAGGCTACTCGGCCATAATACCAAACAGGTTTTTGTGTAATTTTATTAGGATCAAGGAAATATAATCCTAAGACGCATGGCTCGCTAACGATTGTATTAATTTGCGTTGCGCCAGATGTCTTGCCAGTTACCACTGTATTGACATATGAGGCATCGCCGGAAGTAGCATTGCTTGGCCATTGATTAAAACAACTAATGTCAGGGTTGGTGAAAGGGGGTGGTGTGGCATCGCAAATGGATATAGCAATGTTAGCGGGATTACCACGCTCAGGAATCGATGAAAACGCCACGAAACGATTATTACCAAAGGCAACGATGGCATCACTAATGGGCGACTGTGTACCGGCACTGCGGATGAACCAACTATACCCGTCAGCTGAAACCGCTTGTATAGTGTCAGAGGATGTCAAAAGGAAAATACCAGCACCATAAGATATTCGCATCCAAGTTACAGCCGGCGTCTCCCTTGGTGTTGGAAGCGATACCTTGACCCATTTTTTGGCGTCCAAAGATACCGCAACGTAATTAGCATCTAGTGCGCTAGGTATAGCGACAAAGACATCTTTTCCAAAAACAATATCGACCCAAGGATCAGTCTTAGCTGGCAGATTAAATATATTCGAGTTTATACCATCAGTAGAAACAATTGTGTAGACAGCATTGACCAGAGAACCATTGGATAGTTCTTTAGATGCTATAGCCACGAATAAGCCATTAGCATAAATTAATTCAGACCATAAAGCGAAGACAGGCAATGTCATCTGTGACCATGTTACTCCATTGTCGACCGAGTATGCGCCTATATTAGAATAACTTAAAGCCACATATTTCCCAGCGCCGTAGCATGCTTGAAGCCAGTTTTTGCTGGCTGTGCTGGGAAGTGTTGGTAAAGTCGAATATGTCTGCCAAATTCTTCCACCATCTACCGACTTAGCGACTGTTTTTTCCTCTGACAGTATCAGATATGTTGTATTCGGGCCGACAGCAATATCTTTCCAAACTGTAGTTCCAGGTGTTGAAGTACCAAAGACATTAAAAGACGTCCAAGCTACGCCATCATTAGAGATTTTAAGGTCAGAAGTGGTTGCATTAAGCAACATAAAATTAGAACCATATGTGAAGAGCAAGTCTGAATAATTAGGCAAACCGCCGAGCGGGCTAGTAAAGTCTGGTGCTCTGCTCGCTGTCCAAGATGTTAAACAAGATATTTCATTACAGTATGATACCGCAGCCTTAGCCCCATCAGCGCCACCGTTATAGATAACTAAGAAGGTGTTGTTTTCTTTAAAGAAATTTATAAAGCTTATGCCTGGAGCTGCAGTGTTGAAAGTTAATGTCGAGGTCGACCAATTGATACCATCTGTAGAATGGGCTATATCAGAATTGTTTATTCCGCTTGGGACTTTAACAGACGCTAGAAACGCTGCGCCAAGATAAAAAGATGAATCGGTCGACGAACTTTTAATAAAATTAAAGGAAGCTACATTATTTGGTAGAATAATATTTTGCCATGCCGATGGGGAGCCGGTTTTGACCGCCGCGCCATTAGCCAGCGTAATGGCTACAATAGTATCGTTATGACCTTCAATGCCCGTCCATTTATCAGAACGTGGGAATTTCTCTACGATCCAAGTAACACCATCTATTGATGTTAAATAAGTATCATATGAAGAACCATCTGCGTTCTTGCCAATCAGATAGAATTTATCACTATAGCTAACTGTCAGCCATACATTGTTGGGAATAGTAGGCAGATTTATTAGTGTAAATGTGAGAAGGGTTGGATCTGTAGGGTGCATCCCATGTTTATACACTTTGCCGTCAGAATGGATAGCAATTAGCACACTGGCTGAAGTGTTATAACATAAAGAAACGATAGTTAGATTTATACCTATCTGAGCCGAGTCAAACGGTTTAGCCCAAGTTACACCATCGTCGGTTGATAACCGGACGATGCCTGGTGTGCTGTAGATCACAAACACAGGTGTACTTGCGCCAGCTAAAAAAGCTATCTTATTCCAGTAGCCTGTTACCAACGAGGGTAATGTAAACGTAGTCCATGTCTTTCCAGAATTACTCTTATAACCTACATCTAGTGGTAAACTATTACCAAGGATATCATTGTGTGTGATGGCGTAATAATTAAGGCCGAAGGTCGCAGTATCGACAATTATCCTGTCAGATGGGATATCTGATCTTTCCCAAAGATATCCGCATATGTTAGAATCTGTAGTGACTGTGGTCGGTGTGGGTGTGGGTGTGGGTGTGGGTG
>JAIOQL010000240.1 GCA_021413405.1 Leptospira sp. | reverse complement strand
GGGCTTTTCACAATTGTGCTTATGTCGTGAAGCTCCTTCATTGAAATTGTTTCGGAAAAATACTCATCAAAAAGGACATCCCCGGTGGGAACTTTGTCTATAAGTATGATCCTTTTCCCTTTATTTTTGAGTAATTTCGCTGAGGAACGCCCGGAAATCCCGCCTCCGAATATCGCAATCGATCCGGACCTTTTCAAAAATTCTGTAGTCTCCATGCAAAGTCTATTTGACATAAACTGTATCTGCCCGCATATAGTGTATAATCATTTATATGCAGGGAATTTGATTTGTTAAAAAACAAAATCGTAGATGGAAAGGTCGTAGTATATTTAGTCGGCCGGTTAGACGTGTCTGTTGCCAATGAAGTAGAGGAAGGTCTGGCGGACCTGATCGATAACTCAGGCCACAGAAAAATTTTACTAAATATGGAAGCGGTGGATTACATGTCCTCCTCAGGATTTCGTGCCTGTATATCAACTTTGAGAAAGCTCAACTCCAAAGATGGAGTTCTGAAAATCTGTAATATTAAACCAAGCGTGAAAAGAATTTTTGACGTGATTGAACTGACTTCTCTTTTCGATATTTATGAAAACGAAGAAGCTGCACTTGCTGCATTCTGATTTTTAGTTATCAATTCCTTACTTCAAAAAATTATTGATACGAAAACGGACGAGGTAAAACGCCTCGGGGTCTTTCCTGTTTCGACAAAACCAATCTATTCCCTGTCTGAATTTCTAAAAAAGAGAACAGGGATCATTGCTGAATGCAAAAAAAGAAGCCCTTCTGCCGGGGTCATCCGTGAAAATTATGATCCGGTCTATTTCGCCAGGACATACCAGGCATCCGGTGCATCTGCAATTTCAGTTTTGACCGATCAGAATTTCTTTTCCGGAAGTATTGATGACTTGCATAATGTAGCATCTGCAGTAGAGATCCCGGTCATCCGCAAAGATTTCATAATAGATGAGAAGCAGATTGAAGAGGCAAGGTATTTTGGTGCAAGTGCGATTCTACTGATTGTCAGAATACTGAATGCGACACGGCTTTGTTAGCTTCTTGCCCACTCAACCGGTCTTGGCATGGATGTTCTTGTTGAAGTTCACACGGAACCGGAATGATTACCTTGCTATCCGGAAATTTACAGATGCAGTGCTGATCGGAACATATTTCATGAAATCAAAAGATATAAAAGCAGCTTTTGAGGCATTGCTTTAGTATTTTTAATTCTTCAGATTATCCTTTGATCTATACAGAAGTATAACCCCGTCCCGTTTAAAAATTTCTGCGTAATTCCCTTTACGGATCGAACTTTCCTTGATCTGTTCCAGGTCTTTCAGCGGGATATACGGGCTAAAACCATTATTCAGATCAAAAAGAAGATAATCCCTTTGGTTACCGGTATTTTTTATCGGGAAAACGGGATTCTTCCTTTTTATGAATGGAGAAAGATCAAATTGAGCACTAACTTCTTTTCCCGGAGTAATCATACTGACTGCCTCGGATACGTTATTCGCTCTCGATAGGTCGACCCGGTTCGGATGAAGAGGAAACAATTTATCATTCGAATTTCTATACAATAAAAGACTGAATATAAAAAGCATAACGAATCTGAATACATTCTCTTTCCGGATAGAAGTGATTCTGTCATAACCCTTGAAACATGCGTATAAAATGAATGGAAGAACTGAATAAATATAATAATTGTACAAAACATTGTACCACAACCGGCCGGAGATAAAATGAAGAAGGATAATCGGAGCTATAACAATGAGCATTGGCGGATAAAGATAAAAAAGTAATCCGAAGCCGAGACTGATTTCTATAATCGCCTGGTATTTACCTGCGATAATCCCTGCGATTCTGAGCGGTGATGTAATCGTATTCCGGAATATTTCCGCATAGCCGGTTCCCCAATCTTTCCAGTCCATGGACCAGTCAATCGCTGCGGAGCTGTCAATAAATGAACGGACAAACTGAATCAGGACAAAGAAATGAAATATCGGAAACAGGAAAAAAAAACTTCCCAGTTTCCGGCTCTTAAAAAAGAAAATGTAAATTCCAAAAAGAGAAAGATAAATTGAAATATCTTCTTTTAAAAACAGGCAAAGAAAAAACCCAACCAGAATTCCGGTTAAATTTCCAGTTTCAATCCCGATAAGAAGTATCAGAAAAAATGCCAGAAAAAGAGATTCAAAATGATAAGACTGAAAAAGCCGGTATGTATATAAATTAAGCAGGAAGAAGGAAAGCAAAAAGAAGAAACCGGACCCTCTTATATTTTTTTTCAGCAATAGAACTGAGAATAAAATCAATGAGAGAATATTAAAGAAGATCAGGCCATATCCATATCCAAGTCTATATTCGGATAGGATCATGAACGGAGATAAAAAGATCAGCGCAGGAGAAAAATGATGTGCGAGGTAATTTGCACTATCGCCAAAACCATGGTAATTGGTTTTGAAGAATTTTCCGTTCAAGGTGTTATTCAATACTTCGGCCATTGAAATAAAATCATTGTCTGCAAGAAAAAAAGAATAAAAATGATTATTCAAAAGGAAAGCAGAATGAATCAGATATACCGTACTGACCATTCCGGTGAAAAG
>JAIOQL010000239.1 GCA_021413405.1 Leptospira sp. | reverse complement strand
GAGCCAGAACGAGTTTTCCAATGTCATTCAGAAGGCCAGCTGTAAAAACCAGATCCTTCTCTACCGGAAGTTTCTTTTTCTCTGCAATTTTAGAGGACAATTCTGCAACAACGAGAGAATGAAGCCACATAGAATCTGCATCAATCTGGTATCCCTGGACATCCTTATTTAGAATACCCTTCGCTGCAGTAACCAGAATAATTTCTTTTACAGTCCTGATCCCAAGGGTCATCAAAGATTCCTGAACTGTCTTGATTGGTTTACTTGCACGATAGTATGCCGAATTAGAAAGTTTGATTATCGCTGCAGTAATAGATGGATCCTTTGAAATTTCAGCAGAAAGATCCTGAATTGAAACGGACGGGTTCCTGGCCATTTCCATAATTTTTATTACAACACCTGAAACAGAAGGCAACTTATTGATATCGTTAAGAATTGAATCGACTTTATCTTTCATATAAATTTATTTCACCTTGTAGAGATACTTTTCGGTGCCGCTTTTTTTCAAAAGAATTCTACCGTCATCCAGATACAAACTGATTGTTCTTCCTTCATGCCCGCCGATATCCTCCGCAAGAATCGGAATTGATTTAGCAAGCATGAAGCTCTTTACGATTGCTATGTTATTCTCACCTATATTCTGTAAAAAGCTGGAATTGATTCCCTGGAACATGGATGCGCCTCCAAAAATCCGGGCTCCGAAAGAGCCTGGTTTGTTGCCTTCTGCTTCCATCGTCTTTAACAGAAGCGGAAGAGCGGTTTCACCATACTTCCCGGGATTCTTCGAGCTGTCTTTTCCGAGGGAATCATGAGCGAGCATGATATGAGAAATTGCACCACTTTTTGTTTCCGGGTTATATAATACAATTCCAAGGCAAGAGCCGAGCGTAGTACGCAAGACGTCAGGCGTTTTCCCTGATTTAATTTCCGCAATCCCAACGGTAATGATTTTTGATTCTTTACTTAACATCCAATATCTGAATTATAAAAAATATAATATAAAAGTTTTGTCAAGTTAAGCGTTGTGTAAAATCTGAACATATAAATAAAATAAAGCCCAATATATGATAGCCAAAAGACAAACCAAAGAAAAAGCCATATCAGCCAAAGTTTTAGAACCCGTAAGAAAACTCAAAATCGGAAAATGCAATGTAACAATCCTCGGAACTGCCCATATCAGCCAGAAAAGCGTAGATGAGGTAGAACGAATTATAAAAAAAGAAAAGCCGGACACAATCTGTGTTGAGCTTTGTGATACAAGGCTCGGATCAATGAGAGAACCTGATCACTGGAAAAAACTAGATATATTCAAAGTATTCAAGCAGCGCAAAATGTATCTGCTTCTTTCTTCGTTAATCCTTTCTGCATTCCAAAAAAAATTGGGGCAGGGAGAAATTAAACCTGGCGATGAAATGCGGAAAGCCATAACTCTGGGCGAGAAGTCAAAAGCAAGAATTGTCCCGGTTGACAGGGAGATCCAGATTACCTTAAAAAGAGCCTGGGGGAAGGTAGGGCTCTATCAAAAAATGAATTTGTTTTCTCTCCTTCTGGCTTCTCTCATCGTTAAAGAAGATGTCAGCGCGGAACAGATTGAGCAGATGAAATCGGAGGATGCACTGAAGGATCTGTTCGGTTCCCTCCCCAAAAGGTATGATTATATAAAAAAAGTCATTATTGATGAAAGAGATGAAT
>JAIOQL010000238.1 GCA_021413405.1 Leptospira sp. | reverse complement strand
GGATTGTAAATGGAGAAATTGTAGATGCGTCTACGGCCGAACCGATGTTTGGGGTTACTGCGATTATCCGATCCATAAACAAAGCTGTCCGGAGTGATCTGGACGGTAAATATTCACTTACCGGGATTCCTGACGGGGATTTTGAAATAGAATTCATCATGCCGGGAATGGACACTCAGAAGAAAAAAGTTTCTGTTTCTGCGGGGAAGCCTGCCAAGGCGAACGTTGCGATGGGGTTCAAGAAACTCCAGGAAGTGGTTGTGGAAGGCCGGGCATCCAATGACACAGAAGGATCACTTTTAAAACTGCAAAAAAAATCAGCTGCTGTCTCTGATGGGATTTCTGCCCAGCAAATTGCAAAAACGCCGGATTCAAGTGCCGGGGATGTTGTCAGGCGTGTAACCGGGATAACGCTAGTTGGCGGAAAATTTGTTTTTGTCCGTGGTTTGGGGGAAAGATATTCCAATACAATTCTCAATGGTGTTCCGCTTTCATCTCCTGAGCCGGATAAAAAAGTTATTCCTTTTGATTTATTTCCAGCCGCGCTGCTAAAAAATATTATTATTTCAAAAACATTTATACCGGAAGAAAGCGCGGAATTTTCCGGAGGAACAGTAAAGATTGAAACGAAAGAATATCCTGACAAGTTTTTTCTCAAAGTCGGATTAAAGCAGGGGTATAATAACAACACATCTCTTCAGGATTTCAAAACATACAGCGGCGGCGGAAAAGATTGGATAGGGCTCAGTGAAGGAAACAGGAAGAAGCCTGATACCGTGGACCTTCTTCCCCAAACGGCCTTTACTGAAGCGGGAAGGTTTGAAGCTGGGTATAACAGATCATTGATCGCTCTTGGTTCAATGGAATTTAATAATCAGTGGTCGCCGAGAACAATGCAGGCTCCACTCAACAGGGGATTTGATTTTTCAGTAGGTAATGTTTTTAATTTTTCAGGAAACCGCAAACTGGGGTTTCTGTTTGCAATTACCTATAATAATGATTTTCAATATAGGGAAGAAAGAGATATTTACAACCTTACTCTGAACGTCGTCAGAGCTTTTCCGGCATCCGGGAAAAACAGATTTCCATCCCGTCAGACTGATTACAAAAACCAGGTCTGGGAAGAAACGGTCAACTGGGGATCTGTTTTTAATACAACATATGAGTTGGACGCAGCAAACCGTATTCACTGGAAGAATTTTTTCAGTGTAAACAATGATAAAACGGTTCGGATATATGAAGGGATCAACTATGCAATCCCTTATGAGCTTGGTGCAACGAAATTGAATTACGTTATGCGAAACATCCTCAACTCGCAACTGGGTGGAGATCACAGATTCAATATCCTGGAAAAAGCAACGAAACTCGATTGGAAGGCTTCTTTTTCAGAAGCAAACCGCAACAATCCGGATATGCGGGACACTGTTTATGCAGCTTCCCCTGGAACATTACAAACCGGATCTCCAGCTACACTCATTGAATCAACTTTATCTGGAAGCAGATTTTTCTCCTCAAACAAGGATGTGAGCCGGTATATCGGGTTTAATTATGAAGTTCCATTCAAGCAATGGGACGGACTCGAATCCAAACTAAAAGTTGGTTACAGCGCTCTTACCAAGGAGCGTTCCTTTGAAGCTGAGTTTTTCACTTTCCGTAGCCGGGATAACAATCGGGACATAAGTGGAAACCCAACTACTAAACCAAACTATCCTCTTCCTCCTGAGGCAATCTACAACCCGTTCAACAGAGGAACCAGAGGTTATTTCATAAGAGAAGAAACGAGAGCGACAGATTCCTATTCTGCAGAGCAAAAGCTACAAAGTCGCTTTGCTCAGGTTGATATGCCTTTGCTTTCAAAACTCAGATTTATTGGTGGTGCAAGAAGTGAAGATAATTATCAAAGGGTCAGTACTTTCAGTCCGTTTGATAACCTTGCTCAAATTAAAGAAAAATATGACTACAAAGCCTATTTAAATGAATACCAGCTTGGAATTGTTGATCCGAATTATAGAAAAACCACGGCGATAAATGCTAACAAGGATATCCTCCCGTCAGCAAATCTAGTTTTCTCACCGGATGATAAAACCAATTTTAGAGTCGCTGCGACTCAAACCATTTCCCGACCGGACTTCCGTGAAATGTCGCCGTTTGAATATACAGATGTGTTTGGCGGACCTCCCGTTAGAGGTAATGCCTATGTGAAAAGAACATACATCCACAATTACGATTTACGTTATGAATACTATCCGGGTGGAGATGATTTCATTGGAATCGGTGGATTCTATAAACGAATGAGCTCCCCGATCGAACGCGTAATGGAAGTGGATGCACAATTCCGGTACACTGTTCAAAATGCAAAAGGTGCCTATATCAGAGGGTTGGAGTTTGAAGCCCGGAAGGGGCTTGGTTTCATTCACGCTTCAATTGAAAAATTTTCTGTCGGGCTCAATACCTTTCAGATAAAATCTGAAGTTGAACTCAATGACTGGGGTTACTACCAATTGGCAGAGCTTGGATATATCAGAGATACAAAAAGACCGACAAGTCTTTCCCGTCCTCTTCAAGGCCAATCACCGTATGTATACAATATCAATGTCAAATACCGGTTTGACGAAGAAGGAAAACATACTGTGACCCTTTTATATAATGAATTTGGGAAACGGATAAACTCTGTGGGGGGCGTCGGGATTCCGGATACGTACGAAAGACCAGTTGGGATGCTGGATATGGTTTATAATCTGAAATTCAGGGATAAATGGGATTTCAAAATCGCCGGAAGAAATCTGACTGATACAAGGATAAAAATAGTACAGGAGATCCCTGTTCTTGGAAAAGATGAAACAATTCTTTCCTATCGCCTCGGCCCGACATTATTGCTTTTGCTTTTGCTTGCCGCTGACGCTGCAAGCGGATCAAACTGTGATCTGGTTAAATCCACCGAAACAATCAGTGCAGGTGATATCTCAACAAGAACTTTAACTTACAGTTTAACCAAGGGATATCTTCTAAACGGAACGGTATCTGTTCCAAGTGGAGTTACGCTCACAATTGAACCGGGAGTTTGTATTTATGGTTCATCGACAAATGGCGGTGCTCTTCTTGTGAAAGCAGGTGGCAAGATCATTGCAAACGGAACCAAAGTCCGTCCGATCGTGTTCACATCAGATAAGGCTGTTGGAAGCAGAGCTTCCGGAGACTGGCAAGGTGTGATTATTCAAGGTAAGGGGATTCAAACTAACGGTGGATATGGAGCAACAGCAACAGGTGAAGGTGACGTGGGAACTTTCGGTGGCAGCGACGATGCAGACAGTTCCGGTTCCTTGAAATATGTCAGAATTGAATTTGGCGGTAAAGCTTTCTCGCCTGGAAACGAAAGAAACAACCTTTCGATGATGAGTGTCGGATCCGGTACTACAATGGAATATATTCAGGTTCACAAGGGACTTGATGACGGTTTTGAATGGTGGGGTGGAAAGGTTAACATGAAATACCTCATTGCTACAGATAACCGCGATGACAATTTTGATTTTGCTGATGGATATGTTGGGAACGTTCAATATGGTATTGTTCATTTGGATACAAATACTATCACAAATGATGATACTTCACGTTGTATTGAAGGCGATGGAAACACAGCAACCACTTGCACAACAACTAAAAAAGATGGAAGTGGTACATGTGCTGACCCTACTTTTGCAAATGTCACCTGTATCGGGAATGGTGGGAACACAAAACAGGGAGATGCTATTTTCCTGAGACGTGGTTCAGTTGGAAAGTTTTCACATTTTCTTGTAGAAAACTGGGCAGGAGCTGGAAAAGCAATTGATTGCAATGGTGGTGGTGGAGCAGTTACTGCGACTGTTTCTAATGTATTCAAAATAGATACAACTTTAGCAGATGATTTGAGCCAGGGAACCTGTACCGCAGCAGCGGATGCAACTGCCGGGGTAACAAGCAGATCAATCACTACTCCAAACTATATCCCAAAATCCAAGACAACCGTTACTGCGTTAACTGGAGTTAGTGGATTTGGTTCTGGATTTGATAATACGACTTATGCAGGCGGTTTGGATCCGGCAGCAACTACAGCAACTGACGATACAATAAACTGGACTTTAGGTTGGACTTCGTATCCTGCTAACTAAATCGTAAAAAGTTAATTATTCAAAAGCCTCTCTTGTCGCCAAAAGCAATGAGAGGTTTTTTTTAATTTCGTTTCGCTTAACCACTTGCCTTCCGGGAAACCGGGAGGCTTTTTTGTCTTTACACTTTTCGAACATTTTCTGTTCTAACGCGTAATTCTTTCACTTTTTTTTCCAGAACAGAATACACAGGACCATTTTTTTTACCTGTCCTAAGTATGAGTCCGAGTAAACATTTATCATATCATTCCCCGACATGCGATCAGTCTGATCTTTCAAATTCTTCAACTCTCCTCATCCCGAAAAGACTTATTTCTCTGTATTATGAAGATTTGCGCAGATTCGGGAATCGAAGAGAATATTTGCGTCATTTGCTTAGAGTCACGAAGCAAGCCGTAAGTAATCAAAAACTAAAACCTTGCAAGCGATTTAAAAGAAAATATCAGGAAAAGGGGCTGAATCTGGAAAAAATACAATTCAGACCGTATATTTCAGATTGGTATGAGTTTACGATGATCGCTTTTTTCCTCAGAAGGTCTTTAACCGAACTCATTGTGCTGGTGATGGAATTTACAAAAATGAAAGGAGTTCCTACAAAATATCGGCGAATCAAATACCTATTCACTATAAAACCAAGTCTTTCCAGCTTTAAGGCGGTCCTAAAGGTAATTCTAAGACTTTAACCATTTACTCCCGGCGCAAATGGTAAAGTTTAAATCTTCCATTATATTCCAGGACAGAACGAATTCCAGTAATCGTTTCCGATTTACTTTCTGGATCCGTAACCAAAAGTGAGCATCCGAGATGCAGGGTGAACGGACCATAGATCTCCGGCTTTCTTTTACATTCAATCTTCGAAATTGACAAATTTTTTCCCTTCAATTGAAAAATTAATTCCCTTTCAGCAATCCTGGTTTCCATATTCATCCAATTGTATGCGTCGTTCGCAGTCATTCCCTTATCGCTAATATATGGTTCGCCGACGTGACGCCAAAACATAGTATTGTGCTGCTCTCTCGACAAAAGAATTTTGTCAATGCCAGCAGAATCCCCTTCCTTTAACATTTCGAATGTTTTTTTGATTACTTCTTCTTTGGATTCCAGTGTGTATCCCAGGTCATAATCGGTTCTGTTGCAGAAAGTAAAAATAATGACAAAAAAAATAGAAACGATTCCTGGAAAGAATATAAAGTATTTAAAGAAGGATTTACTTAGATGCATCATTAGTAGACTCTCAATTTAGAAATAATTATAGGCAGAATGAAATATCACCTTACTAAAGAAAACCTGACTGGTTGATAGAATTTCACAGTAATCGGTTTGCCTTCTGCTTTACTCGGTACATATCTTTTCTTTTTGAATGCTTTGATTGCACTTTCCTCAAGTCCAAATCCTAACTTTCTTCCCACAGATCTCGCACGTAAAACTTTTCCGTCATCACTAACAATCATTTCAAGAGTAACAGTTCCTTCAACACCCGCACTTCTTGCCTCGGAAGTAAATTCAGGTGTAAGTTCAGGATTCAAATCTACGGGCATAGAAGCATTGCCGGTTATCGCATCCTGGGCTGATCCGATTCTCGGATCTTCCACTGCATTCGGATCAATGATCTTATCCTTCACGAATTCATTTCCGAAGACTTCGTCAACCTCAACAACCATCTGACCCGAAGACTTATGAGAAATATCACCGAAATCAACTGTCATTGCGATCGAATCAAGATAATCATCATTCTGCGGGAAAAAATCCATCCGTCCAAACATAACGGCAAGTTGAGCCGCACTCACAATCAAAAACAACCATGCAAATCTGTTCCGGTTCCACCATTTCAAATGGTCATATGCATCGAAACTATTCAGAACTTCGGGAAGTGCAAATGTGTTTTCTGAATTTGTTAAATTATGATTATTCATAATGAATCCCGGGAAAATTACCGTTTTCCGGAATCAACGGCAAGTCCGACTTTTGAAATTCCGGCCAATTTGACTTCATCAAGCAACCTCAGCACATCCTGATACTCCGTTTTTCCTTCCGCACGAAGAATGACAGCTAACTCACTTTGCGCAGCCTTCGCGGCTCTCAACCTTTGAGGGAGAGTCTTCAGATCAGTTACAGCTTTGTCATTCCACCAGAGAGACCTGTCCTTCTTGATAGTAAGACTGATCTTTTGCGGTTCACGCTTCATTGCAGATGCATTTACCTTCGGAAGCTGAACCGGAACCGTTCTATATTTTGTAAATTCGGCTGTAACCATAAGAATGATCACCAGCACGAGCATGATATCCACAAGTGGAGTCACGTTTATACTACTTATTTCTTCATCGCCTGAAGATGCACCACCAGCCATAAAATTTCTCCCTGATTATAATTTCACTTTTTCACAGAAAGCCGAAGAGCAAGAAGTATACTTGAAATTTCTTCAGCGCATGACATTTAACCGCAGGACCGGAATCTCCCATCGCAGCAAGGTCACGAAAAGCTTTCATAATACCAAGAACTGTACCAAGAAGCCCGATGAACGGAGTATTGTTTCCAAGAGTTGATAAAACAACGAGCCTCTTTTCCAGAAATCTTCTTTCAGCCTTTAAAGATGCATCTGAATATTCTTTCATTGTTTCAACACCATGCTGCCAGCCTTTCAATGTTACCGATGCCACGCGTCCTTCAAGACCGAAGTTTGCTCCCACATTTTCCTCAAGGTCTTTAACGCTTTGTGGATTTGCGCTTAATTTTTCATTCAGAATCTTCACAAGCTCCGCATTGTTTCCCTTATTTTTCCTGAGAACCCAGATCCTCTCGATAGAAACAGCAATCGCAAGATTAAACAGAATAATCAGAACCCAGATTGTAGGATCTTCACCAAAATGAACTTTGCCTGCCTCAGACATCCCGGCATTCGGATTTTCAATGCTGGCTTCAGCCGGAGCAGGAGGAGTCGCTTGAGTCCCTGCATCCTGTTTAACTTCCGGGGCCTTCTCCTGGGCATAAACACTCTTCATCATGCCCGGAACAACATTCAAAATAACGCTAAAACAAAGAACAAACAAAATCGAATTGCGCCAAACGGCAGAACTGGAACCGAAAAATTTTCTAATCATAAATATATTCCTGGCAACATAAATTATACAACTGAATGCATTAAAGTCTGATTCCATTACAAAATTATTACAGATCCGTTACCAATTCGAAAATTAGATGATAAAACACGGCGGAAAGGCGAGAAACGAAGAGATACCCGGTCCGTTAGAACCGGGATAAAATTTTTGATTACTCTGTAATCACCCCGCTAAATGAAAATGAATCCGGATAAATAAAAGAATCATTCAGAGCACCGACAGAAATACTCGAATCCGCCTTGTAGTTACATTTTTTGATGTCAATCTTTACGGTTTTATAAACCGGACACTCCTGCCCGTTCTGAGGAACACAGGAAGGAACATTGATCGATCCCGAAACATTCACATTCCCCTGGTAGAAATCCTTCAGACTCGTAAAAGACCCGGGGCGCGAAGAAAGCTGAATTACATCCGCACCCTGCGAATTAAATTCGCGCAACGGAATATACATTTTGTCAGTCGTAGACATTGATACACCGTTTATACCACCGTTATTGAGACACCCGGTCAAAGTCAGAGTTGGATTTTTATCTCCAGCAATGTCCGGAGCATTTTTAATCAGCTGGGTATAATAGTCTTTAGGATTCGAATAACCATAATATAAAATCCTGGTTGGTGCACTTGTCTGGCTCGCTACCTGGGAATCAAGTTTCAGATACGGAGGATCTGAGAGAGAAAATTCTTTGCAGACATTTTCACCCTGGACATTGTATGTGCTATACTCCCCCGTCACTTTATTGTAAGTGCACTGAGTCCAACTCGTCAGCTTTGTGTCTGCTTTCGTATAAATAGAAAACGACGCAGAAACACTTGGCTTGATCGTAAAAGTTTCATCCAAACCATTCGCAGCGTCCACGATTTTCATCGTAACAACCTGGGAACCCGGATCCGATTCACCCAACGAAAAAGTGTTGCTTGTCGAACAATCCGCACCCGTGCTTTTTGAAAAAGTATTCAGTGTGTAAAATTCCCCGGCCGCAGCAAAATATCCCTGGTAAAAAGTTTTCACAAATTTCAGCTTATTTGTTTTGTCACTGCTCGGAATGCTGTTCGAAGGATTATTCGGGTTGTCATAAGCACTGACAGGAAGATCGGCAAGCCTGCTCAAAGTCAGAGTCTTTCCGCCAAAACTGAGAGTAATCACAGCAGTAGTAATATCGGTGACTTTCTTTTCACCGTCAACCTTTCCGAGGAAAACCAGGGGCTGAACAAAAAAATCCCCGTTACTCGCAGTCACCGAAGAACTCAAAGTTTTGCATTGCCTCGAAAATCCTACGTAAGCCTTTAGAGCAATGTTTTTAAATTTCGCTGTGTCGTTCGAATCCTTTGCATCCCCGACCAGTGTCCCGCCTGACGCACCGGAAGCCTTGAAAGAAACATTCTTCTCAGAATTATTCTTAAACGCAATCCTGTGAGTCCCTGTTTTTTCAGGAGTAAAACTCACAACGATACTCCCGTCCGGATTCCTCCTGTAATTTTTTTCGATCCCTTTGTCATCCTGAACCGAAACTTCAATCTTCGTCTGGTTCTCAGTCCCCGTCGCAAGGGCAAACGAACTTCCCTCAAGGTATCTTGCACTATTCGCATTGTAAATCGCAGTGAAAGGCACGCCCGCAGTAACATTCACATCCTGGTAAATAACCGATCCTGCATTTGACGAACTCCCCGAACCCGCAGCAAGAATAGCAAGCAAAGCCAGGTTGTTTTTGTTATCCTTTTTCTTTTCAAATAAAAAACAATTTGAACTCCCGAACAGCAAAGCCGCGAGAATCGCAAAAGTTAAAAATCTTTTCATTGATTGTTTCTCCAATATTGTGTTGATAATATTAATATTAACCCACACTGCAAGAGAACCGGACAAAGAGAATCGATTCACACCCCAAACATCATTCGATCGATTTAGAAAATATTCGATCGCATCATTGACTGATTCGTTGAACTTCTGCGCACGCCTCCCGCACGTAATTCAATTAGCCCAAAAATTTTCAGCATTACCCCCGACAAGGCTGGCGCCCTGCGTAACATTGTAAGCCCTCTCACGGGCGAGCCCCTCGAAACTGAATTTTTTCTTACGGAAAAAATTCTATGTTAGGCGACATCATCCTATTCCCCTTTCCGGGCCGGGCTTTCCGTGACTCCGCTACCGCTGCGGTGCTACGCACTCGCTTCGCGATCACTCCAATCCCTCTCGCAAAAGTGTTTTCCTTTGTTTTTTTTAGAAGAAAGATTCTTTAAAATTATTTCTGTCAATTTCCTTCTTCAAAAACTTTGAACCAATTCTGGCCGTTTTTCTCTTAACAAAGTCCTCATCCGGAGTAACCTACTCCCATGGCGATCGTGCAAAAAGTTCCAAGAAAACTGGAAGAGGTTTTAGGCCCTGACGGAACAGACCAATTCGTTGATTTTCTGAATGTGTCCTTCAATACTCAGAAAGAGGATGTTGTCGAGCTTGTTGCTGACAAATTTGAAAGAAAACTAGTAGAGGAAATTTCAAAAGCTAAAATTGACATCGCAAACGTCAAAGGATCACTGGAAACGCAGATCGCAAATCTTGACTCTAAGATTTCTAAGGAAATCGCAACACAAACCCGGTGGATTCTAACTGCAATTCTTGGTGGGGCGACTCTCATTTCCTTTTTCTCCTTTCTCGGAAATTTCGTAAAACACTGATTCATGCGTCATGCGACACCTCTAATCCGGAAATATATTGACAAATTCCGCACCCTGAATGCGGAATTCAAAAGTTCCCCCGAACCCCCCAAAAACACGCTTTCAATCAATGTTTTACTGCCTCTCCTCAACCTCAAACACCACTAAACAAATTCCGGTCTTTTTCCGTTTTTGCGCCTCTTTGCGGCCATTTCTGTTTTTCATGTTTAGCCGCAAAAATGCGCAAGATTTTCAATCATCCCCCCTCCTTAAAAAAGGAGGGGGTTAGGGGGAGGTTCGATTAAACCTCTATTCGCCCCAGACTATGACACATTCCTTGTTCACAACTATCCCCAGGAAGTTCACAGATTCCCTGTCGACCACGGCAACTTTTGTGATACCGCCTTCTTTTTTCGCTTCTTCAATGCTCCCACCCATTCCATAGTAAAACAGAAAGATCGGGAAAAAAGTCCAGGAGCAGGATCTACCTGTTTTCAGGACTTTCGCAGAAGTCAACTGTCCGTCTTGCGAATTGTACACATGCTGCTCAGTAACGTTCAAAATCAGGCTCGGAACGGGCGTGCTACAATTTGCAAAGAAAACAAACCCGAGAATGAATACTGAATAAAATAGTATTTTTTTCATATTTATTCTCCCGTTACAATCGTGCAATATCTTGCGAAGAGTACACTCAGAACGTTAATCGTTGAATGATCGATTGTTGCAATTCGTTCAATTTTACTGTCGAATGCGATCTGGCCGGCTGCCGCGTTACCAACTGAAACCAGGCCAAGAATCGAAATCTGACAGCCATATCCGGTTTTCACAGATTTTACATTGTTCGCCGGATTGAATTCTCCGGGAAAATCATTGTTAGTGAAAAGCATTCCATGCGTCGGGCCGATTGCACATGCAATGAAACTAAGGCACATCATAACGATAAATAATAATCCAATTTTTTTCATTTCTATTCTCCTATCTTTTTGGCAATGCTGCCGGTCTCGCAGCAGGCGCGATTACTTTTGGTGCCGAATCGGTAGCAGCTGATCCAGTCACGATTGTGCAAAATCGATGATAAATCGTACCGGCGAGAATCCCGAGCTGAGAAAATTCTACTGAATTCACACTGGAGATTTTACTTGTCTTCTTCGCAGATTCAATCGTAGAATCGCCCCAGGAAACAAGCCAAAGCACAGAATAGGAACAACTTTCCCCTCTCAGTTCGGAACCCGCATTGGATCCGATTTGACCGGGAACAGTGTTATAATGAAAAAACAGCCCGTTCCTGTACATGGAAATTACTGCACCACCCTGGTTATACTCCCTCGTTGGATTTGTATTTTGCAAACCGAAGTAAGAACTGCCTATGTTCCCACCGGTACAATTCTGAAAAATAATGAATGCTGATATCAATCCGAATGCCAGCAACCATGTGTTTACTTTTCCCATCTGATTTCTCTCCTTTAATTTAAACTATTTCTGAATTTTTACTCTTTGAAGAAAATTCAGTGTCATGCTCCTCCTCCCGGTTAAAAAAAATGTCAACAGGATTCAAAACGTATGCTAAAAAAATATTCGGGAATTACACTTTAACGCAGAATTCCGTCCAAAAATGCACTCCACCGGAAAAACATTCATTTTTTCCTAAATAATAATTTTAAACATAATTAGTTAAATTCTGAATAAATTAATTTTAGTCAATTTTTTTCCTTAATTTACAAAAAAATATCCTAAATCAGCATATCCCCTATTGGGATACATTTTCTATCCAGAACAAGAAAGTGTGAACCACCCCCCTCCTCCCCCCTCCTTAAAAAAGGAGGGGGTATTTGCGAGCGCGAACGAATTTCCATTTATTCACTTAATTTGAGAACATTGCGCTTTTTTACAAGATTTATTCGTTACAGGCTATAGAGGCGTTTGCCATCATCATGGAATTCTGAAGTAAAATTAAACTTTGATCGCGTTGTTTTGAA
>JAIOQL010000237.1 GCA_021413405.1 Leptospira sp. | reverse complement strand
TTTTATTTATTTTCCTGATATTATATTATTCTGCTTATAGTGGTGAGGAACGGCCTTTCTGGGATATGACAAACGCAGAAATTCTATTTCAATTTCCTTTGGAAAAAAAAATTAATCTTTGTCGCGTAAATTCTGCTCTTCGTCCAAAGTTTATCCCCGAAAAATCGGAATGTATTCCTATAGGTGAAAAACTACTTTCTGAAAGTTTTAAATATTTTCTGAACAATGATTTACAATCCGACGAAGTCTCATTTTCATTTTATTCAGACTCCGGGGAAATTCTGTTCCCTGAAATTGTTCTGGGCGGTATAGTATATAAACTTCATAAAATCCTTTTTTCCAAAAGCCAGAATAATTATTTTCTGGAATTGAACGGAGAGAAGGGAAAATATTTTATATTTACTGCTGATCCGGGAAAATTATCCGTTGCGTCGGATTGAAAAACGGTGGAGTAGCCAAATTGGCTTTTACCAATACAGGTTCTCTTCTGAATTCATTGAATTCCCGTAGGAATCCGACAATCATTTCGCATGTCGCACCCCATATAAGACTTCTTTCATGAACAAAATAGTAGATCAAACCATCTGTCCCTACCGGAAAATTTATCGCAAAAAACGGAATTGATTGAAATTCAGAAAAGGGAACCATAAAAATGAAATCAACTTCATCGCTGATAGCAAACCGGAAATTTCCGGTGTAATATGCAAGAAAAGAAGTAATGTGAAATCCTGTCCGGGTAAACATTTCCCTGTATTTACCCAAAACCTCTAAAGTTTTCCTGCTTTCTCCGGTTTCTTCTTCCCATTCCCGAAGACCTGTTTCGAGCAGAGAATTGTCCGCAGCTGAATACATCCCTCCCGGAAAGGATACCTGGCCCGGGTGACTCTTCAGGCTATCGCTTCTTTTTGTCAGGATAACCCCCCAATCAGTATCAAAATACAAAGGAAAAATTACTGACGAAATATTTTCGAAATTCGGAAGGACGGTTCCTTCTGTTGGCGAAAGTTTTTTGCGGATTGAGTCAAGATTCATTCCTGGATTATCCCTGGGCGATCGCGATGAATGTGATATCATCCTGCTTTTCTATTTTGCCAAGGAATTCATTCATTCTTGCGTATATCAGTTCTGTCGCCGAGGCTGGTGATTCTTTGCCAAATTCCTGAATAACTTTGTAAAGCCGTTCCTCACCGAATTCTTCTTCCTTATCATTGAATTCTTCAAAAATCCCGTCGGTAAATAGAAACAGTTTATCTCCTTTCTGAAAATCCATTTCTGTTCGTGTGTATGGAGTATCTTCC
>JAIOQL010000170.1 GCA_021413405.1 Leptospira sp. | reverse complement strand
ATCAATAAAATTGATTTAAAAAACTCTCAAACTGAAATCTCTGATTCTATCCGGAACCGGCTGCAATTGGAAATTTGCGAAATATCCTGTCTGACAAAATTCGGAATTGAGAACTTGCTAAAAATGATCTCAGCGAAAATTAAAGACGAAAAAATATCCGATGATTTTGTGCTCCTTGAGGAAAGGCACAGGTATCATTTGCTTAAGATCGCGGAGTGTATGGAAAAAGCCGCTAAACTTCTTGGGGAAAATACTCCCGCAGAAATTTATATTAAGGAGATTGACTATGCAATCGCCGAGATCGGCCAGATAAACGGCCGCGTGGATACTGAAGAAATCCTTGGAAGAATATTCAGCAAGTTTTGTGTGGGAAAATGAAAGATTTACGGAAATTTGCAAACAAAACTTTGATGCTGGCCCGCTTATTAATAGCAATCTGTTCTTTATTTTTTGTGTCTACGGTTAGTGCTGAAACAAAATCAACGAAGGAAACAAAAATAATTTTCGGTTCCTGTATTCGGGAATCACAACCTGTGCCGATCTGGAAAAAAGTGAACGCGGAGAGACCGGATATTTTCATTTTTCTGGGTGACAATATTTATGCTGACACTGATCGAAAAGAGGTTTTCCGTGGAAAATATAGTCTTCAGAGAAAAAATATTGAACTCAGTGAATTCAGGAAAAGAACGAATGTTTTTGCAGTTTGGGATGATCATGATTTTGGAATAAATGATGGCGGCAGAGAATTTTCCGGAAAAGAAATCGCAAAGGAAGCATTCCTTGATTTTTTTTCTGAACCAAAATTTTCCGAAAGGAGAAAACGAACTGGAAATTATGATTCTTCAATCATAGAAACGAAAGAAGGAAAAATTCAGATTATTCTCCTCGACACAAGATATTTCCGATCCCCGCTTGAACGAAAATGGAAATATTTTCCATGGATAAAAAGGTATATTTCCAATTCGGATCCTGATGCAACTATTCTCGGCAAGGAACAATGGAATTGGCTTGAGGGACAGCTCCGGCGTAAAGCCGATGTCAGACTTCTTATTTCAAGCATCCAGGTGATTGCTGACGAACATCCATTTGAAAAGTGGATGAATTTTCCTGGTGAATCTGAAAAATTATTCGTTCTGCTGAAATCACTCAACATAAACGGTTTGATTGTTCTGAGTGGTGACAGGCATTTTGCGGAAATATCCCGGAGAAATTTGAAATCGGGATACCCGCTATTTGAAATAACATCGAGTTCCCTAAACCAGAATTATCACAGAAAAACTATAGATGAGAACCGCTTCCGAATCGGTTCACCATTTGAAAAACCAAATTATGGGAAATTGGTGATAAAATGGTCGGGAAAGGAAACAATACTGGAAGCATCGATTCATGATATGGAAGGAAAAACCAGAATAGAACAGATGATTTCATTGAAAGATTTACAGTTCAAATAAAAGCTTTTATACTTCTAGGCACTGTACCGGTATGGATAATTAGATTGAGAATATATGCAAAACCATAAAGAAGAGGCGCTGGCCTATCATATTAAACATCCAAGAGGCAAGATCGGGATCGTTTCGACTAAGCCTACAAACAATTCACATGACCTGTCTCTTGCATATTCTCCTGGAGTCGCCTATCCATGTTTAGAAATTCAAAAAAATCCTGATCTTTCCTATGAATATACAAATCGGAGTAATCTGGTCGGTGTGATCACAAACGGTACTGCGGTGCTTGGCCTTGGAGACATCGGGGCTGCCTGTGGAAAACCTGTTATGGAGGGAAAAGCAGTACTATTCAAGAAATTTGCAGGGATAGATGTATTTGATATTGAATTAAATACAAAAGATCCTGATGAATTCATTCGCGCAATTCAGCTCATGGAGCCAACATTTGGCGGAATAAATCTGGAAGATATCAAAGCCCCGGAATGTTTCTATATTGAAGAAAAACTTATCGAAACAATGAATATTCCGATTTTCCATGATGATCAGCATGGCACAGCCATAATAGTTACTGCGGCATTACTCAATTCTTTGATAATCACAGGCAAAAAGGCAGAATCTATTAAAGTAGTAATTTCCGGTGCTGGAGCAGCTGCTATAGCAATTTCCAATTTAATTATTCACATTGGGGTCAAATCAGAAAATATTTTCCTTGTTGATTCAAAGGGAGTGATCAATCATAATCGGATAGATTTGAACGAAATTAAAAAGAGATTTATCCGGAATACTCCTGAGACTACTCTGAAGGATATAATTTGTGATGCCGATCTTTTTATTGGAGTCTCTCAAAAGGACCTGGTTACGAAAGAGATGGTTGCGTCGATGGCGAAAGATCCTGTAATTTTTGCACTTTCAAATCCTGACCCCGAAATATCGTACTATGATGCAGTTTCTGTACGGAATGATCTGATTATGGGGACTGGTCGTAGCGACTTTCCTAACCAGGTGAATAACCTCCTGGGATTTCCTTTTATTTTCCGCGGTGCCCTCGATGTACGGGCAAAACGGATTACGCTTGAAATGAAACTTGCTGCCTCTTTTGCCCTTGCAGAACTTGCACGGGAAGAAGTCCCCGCAGGTATGATGTCAGCCTATGGTGAGGAGTTGTTTACTTTTGGCAAAGGGTATATTATTCCAAAACCATTTGACCCGAGAATTTTATTTAAAGTTGCTCCTGCCGTTGCAGAGGCTGCGGTTAAAAGCGGTGTAGCGAGAATCCCGTTCAAAGGGAAGGAAATTTATTCAGAATATCTGAATAACTATACGTTTCAATAACCGACAATGTAGATATCATGAAACACGACGGAAAATTCTTTTTTACTTCAAGGATTAATACAGTAAACCGGTTTGCGGATTATCTTGGCGGTCTTGAATTAATCCGCCTCGAAGATGAAATCAAAGATGAAGAAGGAAGGGTTCTCATACAGGCTAAAAGACCACTGAGGGATTCTATTCTACAATCTCTTTTGAATCGTGGGATGGACGACAAAGTTACTTTGCGTTTTGAAAATCATAAGGGGTTTTCGGGTGCTCTTGTGACAGCAGTAATGAAAGAGATAGAGCGATTCGTAAGTTTGTCTTCTTTCAGTTTCGCTTCTCACCTGCTGAAGAAATCAGAAATGGATCTGATCAGGGTTGTTAACGGGGCTATGCAAAATGATTTCTTTTCAGGATTTATTACTCTTCAGTTATATGAAAAAAATCAGATTATGGAGCATCTATTTGAAGTAGCGATCACTGCTACAGGGATTTTTGCGGTTCTTAAACCGAAAGATTATTCTTATAGTGATCTGATTCATATTTTCCAGGCGGGAATATTGCATGATTTTGCCATGGCTGAAAGCACCAAATGGGAGGAAGAGGAAGACTTTGATAAAGAAACAGATCATGATTTGCGTTCAGCCAATGGACTGAAAGACAAAGAAATTCATGGGGACATTCCTGAAATTATCCAGACCCACAATCATCTGGAGAAAAAATATATTGGTGCAGAAAAAAAAGATTCCTGGTATCAGAATCCCGTTGAACTATCCGGAATAATCATTAAGCTTCTTGAGTATTTTTGTTTTCTGAAACGGAAATTAAACACAGACGATGATTTTCTTCCTAAGGTAATGTACCACATTTCCCTTCAGGCCGAAAAAGGGTATTTTCCAAAGTATCTACTTTCATTTTTCATTGATCATTTTTCAAAATATGAAGATTTTTTTCATTATGGTGCAAGCATTGGAAAAGTTGAAAACATGTGTCCGCATGGAAGCTATGCTTTGGCATATCCGAAGCCGAAATCAACGCAGGTTGTTTGTCGGGATTCTTCTATTCCCTGTATGCATAGACTTGCATCCCAAAACATAAAGGTTGTGAGTCTTGAGAATGAAAAATACAGCTCGAGACTTGGGGAACAATTGGAACCCGGCTGGTATGAAAAATGTGCTTTTTCAGATAAATTGCCTGAGCCTTTGCAGGATCTTTAATTTTCGTACAAATCCAAAGTCATTTCGGCTGTTTTATGCCAATCGAAACGCTTAGCATTTTTTAGCCCGGGTGAAACTTTGCTGCGCAAAATTTTCGTTTTCGAAGTAACCTTTTTGAACAGATCCAGAAAAGATGCTTCATTCCGGGGATCGAAATAAAAAACGGAATTCTTCAGGATTTCCGGTAAAACACTTGCGTTCGATGATAGAACCGGACATCCAACCGATTGCGCCTCGACAGGTGGAAAACCAAATCCTTCGTAAAGAGAAGGGTAGATAAGACATTTGGCACCCTGGTATAGAAGTGGAAGTTCGGAGTAGTCTACTTTCGGAAATGGAATGATGAATTTTCTGTATGATGATGTCATTGCTTGCAGGTAGTCCGGAATCTGTCCCATTCCGCCGGCTAAAACGAGGGGGATTCTTAATTTATTTTTTAGCCAGTATTGAGAAAGGGCATTCAAAACAAAATTCAGATTTTTGTGTTCCTTGCCTATTCCAACGGTTAAGAAATACTCTGGCGGAAGATCGTATTTCTGTTTAAAATGAGTTACTTTTTTCTGGAGTGAGACCTTGAAAATTTCATGATCTATTCCGTTATAAATCACATGAATCTGATCAGGATGAAATTTAAATTCAGTTACGAGATCATCTTTGGTATGCTGCGAGACAGAAATTATTTTTTTAGCAAATTTCCTGATCAAAAATAAAACTGATTGTATATATAGTCGCTTCAGGAAACTTCTATTGAAACTCCACATTTTATATGGAATAATATCATGAATTGTAACGATGCATTTTTGCAGGAAAAGAACTGGAACATTGAAATGTGGTATGTCGAGAAGATCCATTTCCCGCATTTTTTTATGTCCAAAAAATTCTGTGATGCTATAAACAGGTTTTTTGTAATCTATAATTTCATAAGATGGATCTAAATTGAATTTACGTAAGACGTCGGCGTTCCCAAATAAGTAAAACAAATGCGTCGATTTTTTTTCCGGAAGATATTTAAGAATGTGTTCGATCCGAATTCCAATTCCGGAAAATTCTATCATTCGGCAATCAATACCAATTTTCATAATGCTCTACTTTACTTTTTATTACTTATTGTTTTGATCAGCAATTGTCAAAATGGAAATAATTTGTTCTATGGTTTCGAAAAAACAAATTTTCTCATAATTCAGGCTTTTGTGTTTAAGGATAATCAATGCGGAACCAATCATAAAATTACAAGTCTTATTCCGGGAAATGGCAGAAAGACGGACGTTGATGCATGCATAAGGGTTATCGATTCCATTGATTGCAATACCTGGAAGGCTAAAGATCCCATACCTATTCAATGTACGAATCTGGAATACAAAACAAAGTGATCAGCCTTCCTCTTCAAAGATCTGAGATCATTTTATTTGTTTCGCTTGCATTTGCACTATTATTTTTGCTATTGCTTGTTTTATATACGCCAATCGTAAGAAAAATAAAATCCGGAATCTTAAAGCCTGAAATCAAACCTGTTCGTGACGGAATCAGGGAAGATTCTGTGATTGAGCTGTTTGATTATTTCGGCACTAAGATACTTCATGAGAACGGAAAATACACTGTAAATTTTAACGGAGTTGTAACCGTTTATAAGAACTGGAACCAGGTGCCACCGAAGTTTCAGGCTATGGTTAAGGAATTGGATAAAAGATCTGAAAAAGAGAAAACCGGGAATGACTATTTTCTCGAAATTATAAATGGAATTTATTATGTGACTCTTCCTGGCGGGAAAAAAAAGAAATTTAATAGCTTAAAGGAAATTCCCGTCAGAATCAGAAGAATGATTGGAAAATAGGTACGTTGAAATTTGTATTTTTTTTAGGTCCGGATTCTGTAGGAGATTTTGCGATGAACTTCGGGTGGCAACCGGTTTAATGTGAGGATCTTTGAGATAAATTTTGATATAGTTGGGGAAACTCGACGGAAATAGATATTTTCCGGGATCCTGAAATCTTTTTTTGATCCTTTCCCTGTGACCTAAACCTCCGGACACAATGAGATACCCATACTTTTTTATCATAAAATGAAAATAAATTTCCCGCCTTCCGCCTTCCGCCTTTCGTTTGTTCTTCAAAAATCTTCAAGGAACCGACCGGGTACAAGGAGGGATGATTGTTTTCCTATATACTCAACGGGATATAGCGGCATAAATTCCTTCCAAATAAACAATGTAGCCTAAGATTCTTCATTTTGAATCCAGGTGCTCATTCATATCAGGTAAAAAAAGTGTGACTTTGATCAGGAATATTTTAAAAAAAATAATTTTTCGAATAAAAAAATATGAATTCAGTAGTCGCAGGCTATTTCAGATCGGCTCCCCGGCATTTATTTCAGAGGAAGATCCTCAAATTTGTTTTTGTAGATATTTATGGCTTCAAGCATAAATTCAGAAAAAAGAGATTCGGCCTTATAATCCCGCAAAGATACCCACTCCATGAAATCGTGCTCATCTGACATTATAATTTCTCCGCCAAGATAAATTACATTGTAACCTATAATGATGCAGGGAAAACCACCTTCAGTGACGCGATGCCGGTGAATCAGGATTGGCTCCGGACGAATTACGAATTCAATTTTATTGCCCAATTCTTCGGTAAGTTCGCGCCTTAAACTTAGCAACCAGTCTTCAAAGAATTCATCTTCATTCATTCTTCCACCCGGTAAATCACCCAATCCGGATTTTCTATCCCGCATCACTAATAGTTTATCATTGTTACGCAAAAACGCTTTCTGCGTAATTTGAAAAGACCCATGATCGCTCAAATCCGGTGTCCCCATTTATCGATATGCGAGTCAACAGCATATAATGCGGGAACCGGAAGACTACTTTTCCTGAACTGGTCAACCATTCCCAATGATACACTCGTAAGTTGAGAAATAATAGTGTCCATTGTTTCGGTTGGAACACCATAAAACAAAAAATTTATCGGGCTAAGATCACTTAAAAGATAAAGTATTTTTTCTGTCAAAAGTCCATTCTTTTCAAAACTGAGAATTATCTTACCGCCCTGATCAATCCCCGATTGTGGATCCTGGATACGCTCAAATTCAATCGATACCGGTATTCCGGCAATCTTCGGTGATTCAGAAAAGGCCAATTTATTTAACCATTCCGAGAGATCAGAAAATTCAACTGTCTTCGTCGAGCCGGAGGCAAATATTAGTTTCGTCTTATTTCCATTCAGTATCAGATTCTCAATATGCCGCTCTGTCAGAATGGAAGCTCCAATGACGCCGATAAAGAGATCCCTTCCGAGAAACAATTCGCTTTCAATATCGTCTAACGCATAATAGCAATGATCTTTTCCGGAAGTATATTTAATATCGACCTTGAGCAAGTCCCTGTTTTTTTCATGCATCCGGCCGGAAAAAAGATATTCGCTCAGATACCGTCCGATATTTCCTTCTGAACCAAGAACTATAAATTTTCTCTGCGACAATACCATTCCCTGTCCATGCAAAATAGATTCGATTGCACTTAAAATTGAATGAGCCACCTCTTTGGATTCTTCTTTGACTTTATTTTCTGAAATCGCAATAGAATATGCAGGAAAAAAGAGTTTGGAATATTTTTCCTGGACTGAGACAAGTCTGTCATATCCGTTTCTGGTATGCTCGACTGTTCCAAGTAATGAACCTTGAATCCATTCTCCAAAGTCCGGATTTTCTTTTTCCGGGCCGATTTGAAAAATCTCAAGTACCTCATTCAGGGATTTTTTTGATAAAATGTAATCATTTATAAACGGGGAAACATATCCCCCATCTTCTATTAATATTACTTTTTTATTTTCTTCTCTGGACGCTTTGCAAAATCTGAGGAATGTGTTTCCGGCCAGGAGTCTCATCGCATCGAAGAAACTTAATTGCTCTTTCTCCAGGTATGAATTCAATTTTTCCAGATCCTTTGGATCACTATAGTCTCCGGAAACTGTATAATAATCTTTTCCATATTTCGTTGATTTCCGGATTAACCCCGACATAAAAAAATTTTCCGTGGGAATATCGAGGAGAACATCAAGGTAAGCGGCGGGAATTATTCCCCCATATTTAAAAGTCTTGAAAGAAATAATGAAACGAATATTTTTCCAATACTAATCCGGATAGTTTCCCCGTGTTTTAGCAGATCCCCTATTGTTTGATCTTCGAGTGTGAGAAAAATTTTCTTAAATACAGGAAGGGATGTTCCCGGAGTAGATTTTCTCAGATATTCCGCAAAACTTTTGTCCCAATGGAAATTAATTCTATCAATGTTTCCGAGTGCAGTTTTTGAAAATTGTTCAAAGAGATGACTATAGGTCCGGTTTTCCTCTGAGTAAAATTTCTGTCCCTTCGCCGCGGAAACCTGAATACTGTTGTTTATCGATTCTGACATCTTTGTGCTGCCCGCGAGATAAACCCTTAATTTCAGATCATCTACAATTTCATGAGGAATGGTAGAAAGATCCAGGTTGGCTTTGTCATGATTTTCTATTGTCAGTCTTAAGAAAAATTCTCCTTTATTGGAAGCGCTTTCGACTCTTTCCAATATGAACTGATAATTAACATCATCGTTGTCACTTGCATGGTG
>JAIOQL010000192.1:3514-8229 GCA_021413405.1 Leptospira sp. | reverse complement strand
AATGGATCAGGAAGCAGGATCGGTATTAATTCCGGAAAGAAAGGCTGTCCTCCGCCTCCAAATTGCGGAACAATCTCAGAGAGTTTTTTATTATCAAATAATTTCTTAAGATTATCCTCCTTCTTCTGATCCTCTTTTTGTTTTAGGTATTGCTCCCTCTCCCTGAACAGATCTGTTTTTCTTCTGTCCTCGCCAGATCTACGGTCTTTTCTGAGAAATTCGTTTCTCCTGTCACTCCCCTGCCTTCTTTCTTTTCCGGACCGCCTGTCTTTGATTGGGAGATCCTTGAACTTATCCCACTCGTCATCAAAATAGAAATTATCCAGAGACCCGATATCGGGTACGTTATCCGCCGATTCTATGCCGGAATCGGGTTTATCCAGAAAATCTGATAATTTTTTTTCCTGATCTTTTTCCAGTGGTGATTTTGGAAATTGAGAAGGTCCATTTCCCGGCGCGGAGGGACTGCCTGGAGAAAAAAGTTCAGGCGGAGGGGGAGCTAAACCTGGTCCCCCCCCGGGACTCCCCTGAAAGAATTGATAAATTACCGGAGGCATCCCGGAATAGGAAGGGATTTCCCGGGATGGCAATTTCATATCCTTGGATTCAGGAGGTGGAAGAATTCCGCCAAAAGCAGATGGATCAATTATAACCGGAACACCCACAACTCTGAACTCACCACCACCTGAAAAATCCGCAGTCGCGGCCGTTCCCTTTACACCGGATTGAGCCGATTTTCCGGATTCTTTTTGCGGCGATTGTGACTGAGCACCCTGTTGCGAAGACTTGCCGGATTCTGTTTGAGGAGAATAGGAAGGAGAAGGAACTGCTCCTTGCATCGTTGGCATAGAAATTGGAATCGAGAATCCGCGGTTAAGCGTACCGGCAAGGCCTTCTGAAATTTCCTTTATGGCATGAACAAGATCGCTAAAAGGAACTTCAACTTTTGAATATTTTTCGTCCTCCGGACTGAACAAATCATCTTCTTCGTCGCCACTGAGAAACTTTTTTATATCATCTATGTTTTTGTTGATCTTGCTTTTGATTTCTTCATCCGGGATCCGTGCTTCTGTGCGTCCCAGAATTTCAAGGGCTCCATTGTAATTTTCTTTTTCAACCAGAGTTTCCGAATTCAGGAGAGGACGCCTGTGAAATGAATACCGTGAATTTTTATTTATGATATCATCAGTATCATAGGTCAGTTTAAGTTTTTTCTTACTGCGAAGATTTCCTTCTTTGATCTTCTTTGTTAATTCCTGGAGAGGAATCGTTTTCGGCAAAGCTTGTGTGACTGGTTGTACCGTTTCAGCGGGAGATGCAGATGATATCCGAAATTCTTTTCCCCGTTCAAACTTAAGCGATTCATCCGGCTTCTTCGTCTGCGACTCAGGGGAAGTCGTTTCAGGCACAGTTTTAGAGCTATCACTGAAAAGAGTATATAAGCCTGCGGAGGCAGCCAGCGCACCGATTATTAAAAGAAGTGTAAACATAGAAAAGTATTACTACTAAGATCGACCATGAAGACAGTCAGTCTTTAGGTGCATTAGCAACTAAAATATACTTGACAAAGGACGTGCCTTCTGAATACTCTGACAAGCATGAAATCAGTTGCCAAGAAAAATATGAGTTTCGGCTCAAGCCCGGATAATCAGGACGGTTTGCAACTTAAAATAACGTTTGACGAAGATACAAAGACAGCCTACGGCGATTACACATGCCCGGCGAAGTATCAAGGTCAACCGGACATGATCCATCCCGGCATAATTTCTACAATTCTTGACGAAATTATGTTTAAAATTAACGAAGCAATGAATTTTGACACACTTACCGGGGAATTGACTGTACGGTTCCTTCAGCCGGCGTATGTGAACGAACCGCTTCATCTGCGAGGCTGGTTTGTTAAGAAAAACAAGAAAGTAATCGAAAACAGGGCCGAAATCGAAAACGAAATTGGGAAAATTGTTGCACGCGGTAAAGGTAAGTATATAGAATCTGGCGACTGATTTATCAGCCGATGTGGTGAAATTGGTAGACGCAGTGGATTCAAAATCCTCCGGGGGCAACTCCGTGCCGGTTCGATTCCGGCCATCGGCATTTCGTAAAAATCTATTCTAATATAGGGAATCGATCCTCCGGTTCGGGCTTTTCACTGACATTCAATTCTTTTTCTTTTCGAAATTCACTCCTTTCGGGTCGTGAATCTATGGCCATCGGCATTTTTAGGAAAGTATGGAATGTGAGACCGCCGTTTCGAAAAACTCTTTTTCAATTTCATCAATGGCGTGTAAAATTAAACGGATCTGTGCTTCATCCAGTTCATCAAAAATTGCGGTTCCTCTTTTTAGAATAAAGAGCCCCATTTCGATTCCTGAAATTTCGTTCTCAGTATAAGTGTTTTTCTTCTCTTTCATCCGGGTGATGATATCGTCCATTATTTCTATGATTTTAACCAGCACCTCTTTTTTTGAAAGCGTCCTGAAAAGCTCAATTATATCACGCCTGAATTTCTCAGCTTCGTGACGGGGAATCATTCCAATCAATCTATTGAATTCAGTTTCGTCAGAAATATTTTCGCCCTTCTCTATATACGGTCTTGCATTTTCAAATAAAACATTTTCAAATCTATGTGCAGTCAGGTAGGATGAAAGCGCCGCAATCCCTGATCTGATGGCTGCCGGAAAATGTTTCCCAAATCTGAATATTGCCGCGCCGAGGTTTCCGATTATTCCCAGAAATTTAGATGGCTTATGAACAAATGATGCAAGGGATTCAAATGCATTATCGAGTTTCAGTCTTTCCTCGTAGGGTGGATAAAGAAATTCAAGGAAATAGTTTACCAGTTTATTGACAGTTGAAATTGAAATGGCTGAAAATTCAGGGAATCTGCTTAAATTTTTTTCCGAATATCTTCTTTTGAGAGATTCTCTATACGCATCGATTAGAACTTTAAAATCTTTCGCATGAATAGAAGATCCTGATTTATTTTTTGTCATTCTTTTGAGACTTCTTTAAAATAATTTTTACCTTCGATCTTTTCATATTTTTCAAATCCCAACTTTTTTCCCTTCGGTATAAATGGCATATCCGCCTTCTTTATATGCAAACCGCGAAAAAGCGAATAGATTCCCACGGCAAGGGATATGGCTGTTTCTTTTTTTCTTCGGGTCAGCAGAAACATGTCAGAATTCCTCTTGATATCCCCCAGTTCAAGATAAGCTGAAATAGCATTTATATATGTTGGAATACTGTAGGTTGAAATATAAGGTTTTGTAATCGGAGGAATTCCCGGATCCAGTCCTTTTTCATATTTCAACTGCTTTCTCAAACCATACTGCGCATAACGTAAAAGCTCCATACCGGCATAGTGATTGTCCCCCCCAAACTCTTCCGGTCCATTTTCACGGCGCATCTTCTCTCCCTTTCCTTTCTCACGTTCCCAAAATTTTCCTGTTGCAGAAAATCGTTTGTGATCTTTACAATAGGGGCCGGATTCATTCAGTATTGCCTGTTCCTCCCAGCCCGGCTTATCGGAATAAACCCAGGTTACCATATTCTGACGGTATCCCTCAAAGCGGTTTAAATCAGTCTTTGTTCCGGTCTTGTCAGGCCAATGACCATTAAAATAAATCCAGGCGTCAGCAACTGCATTTTCTGTGCGGGACCATCCGTCCTGAAAAATCATCCATTTTTTCCATGGTGTCTTTTCGAATTCATTTTCCTTTGCCTTCTTATCAGAAATTTTTTTAAGAAGGTTGAATGTTTTATAGCCTGGTGCAAGAACCACAGCCATTCCACTTTCGATTTTTTCTCCAGGTCCGGGGTCGAGGCGCAGATTCTTCTGGTCATTTATGTGCATAGAAACCACGAGGTAGGGTTTTTCTGAATTTATTCTCGATATTCTCCCACGTTTCATTTTTCCATTCTTTGAATCCGGAAAATCATATAACCGGAATTTCTCATTCTTGTCGTCATCTTCCCGCAATCCCAGATCCGAATAATTTTCCTTTCTGGAAAGAACAGAATCGAATCGTACCCATGATACGTTGTCATCCGAAAATAGCTGGATATATTTTTTAAATTTTTCGAAACCCTTTTTTGTCTTTGTCAGATCAAGAATTGATTTCAATTCTTTCGCAAGTTCCAATGTGATTTCCATTTCCGTTCTGTCTTTGTAAACCCCACCATTCTTGAAATGCTCGAGATATTTCCCGGAAAATATGTCATACTTGTCTCCATATTTTTCCATTGGTTCCTGCTTAGTGCCGCCATGACCCGGATCAATAACTATCTTGTAGGTAAAATCAGGAGAGGATTCAACTGAAATTTCATTTGACTGGGCAAAAAGGCCTCCAGCCTTTTCGCTAACGCAGAAGGCTAAAAAAAGGAAAACTACCAATTCTACTTTTATAAAATGCAAAGTGAAGATACTCATAGTGTATATGTAAAAACGGGATAACCGGATTTACATATACATAAACAAAGTCTTATAGCAGGTTTATTTTTTTGCCGGCTCTTTGGAATTAGCCTGACGGAAGACCATATTTCTGTTGTCAGAGAGATCAACCTGGTATTTCGACAAAATAGCCTTTTTCTCTTCTTCAGTATTTTTCAGGTCACTAAGAATTGAAATCCCATAATCCTTGGCAATCCTGTAATGTGTCAATGAATCAAAGAAACGCAGATCGCGGTTCATCCTGTCTGCAATTCCCATCTGG
>JAIOQL010000192.1:0-3471 GCA_021413405.1 Leptospira sp. | reverse complement strand
GTAATAGGCAATTTTCAAACGGAGCTGATTTGCCGAAAGTTCGCGAAACCTGGAATTTTTTTCATTTCCTGGTTCAATTGTTTCATTTTGCTCCACGGTGACAATAGCGTCTGCACATTCAGTAAGAAGGTTATCAGATTTTGCTTCATAAAAATTTGAAATCTTTTTGAACAGGTCCCCGATTTTCCTGTCATTTTCTTTCATTTTCGGACCCGAAAGCATATAGGCTCTTCGGTAATAATATCTCAGGGCAACCTGATAATCTTTTTTGATCGATTCAAGCTCTTCTTTTACACCGGAAATCTGATCACCAAAATTATTAACTATGATATCGAGAACATGTATATTATAGAGATTTCTGGTTTTTAGATTTTCGGAAAGGACAGTCTGGTGATACTTTTCTAGATAGTTTCCGATATTTTTTTTATTCAATTCGTCAGAGGTTTCCTTCCCTTCTCCGGAAGAAGATTTGTCCTCTTTGGTTCCCTGTCCTGTTAACGAAAAATTTAGTAAAATAAGGAACGCTATTATTGCGATTTTTGCGTGCATTTCAATCTCCCAGCTCTTTTTAAACATAATAATTTTTTTAATCTAATTAACCAAGAAAAAAAACGTTTTTGTTCGTAAAAAGAATATAGGGCGAAAGGACTACTTCTATTAATTTTTAAAATACAGGATATAATAAATTGATTTCTTTTACCACCCGCGTTTCACTGGATCTGGAATTATAATGCTAAACGTTCAGGAAATTCTCAGTAGCATAACACCTCTGGTGCTCAACCAGAATGACATTATATTCAAAGAAGGAGATTCTCCTGACAGATCCATGTTTTTCATTTTCACCGGAGAGATATCTCTAACCAAAATCAGTGCAGATAAAAAAGAACACACAATTCGTGTTTTGAAAACAGGTGAATTCTTTGGCGAAATGGGACTCGTCAACAATATTTCCCGTGCTCTTACAGCCCGGGTTCATTCTCCGAATGCAAAATTAGGAGTCATGAACAAGGATGCCCTGATTCAGAACTACCGGGATCTCAATAACGATATGGACATTCTTCAATTCATACAGAATGTTCCGGTTAAAAGATATGCCGAAGGAGAAACAATATTTGAAGAAAATGTTCCTTCCGATGGAAATATGTACTTTGTTTTTTCAGGAGAAATATCTATTCAAAAACATTACAACGGAAATCCAAAGGAAATCCGGGTTCAGGACACAGGAACTTTTTTCGGAGAAGTCGCTCTCATAGGCCGTTCACCAAGAACTGCCACTGCAAAAATCAAATCAGCCAGTGCTGAAATTGGGATTTTGAATGAACAGCACTTTATCAAAATTGCAAAAATGAATCCTGCCTTTCTCCTCGATGTTCTCAAAGTGATCATTGAGAGAGTTTCCCAGGCGGAAGGAAAGGTGGACCGGTTAATCCAGGAACTCTACGGTCACAAAGAATAGCCAAACTACTTTTCGTCCAGGATATCGGCACCATCCCAATCATCAGGAATAATGAATTCAGTCGCGCTCCCGGAAGAATTTATTTTCAGGAAATTCCGTGTCCGATCAATAAATACCTGAATAGCCCTGTCTTCCGGATTTTTTTCTATTAGTGAATAAAATATTTCCGATGCTTCGCTGAATTTTCTGTCTTTATAAAGAAACACTGCCTGCTCAAACTCTCTTCTGTATTGAATTTTGAGCCGCATTGAATTATCAGTTTCAGGATAGAGAATTTCAAAAACAGAAACTGGTTCGTTTTTCCCTTTTACTCTGACTTTGTCAAGGAACCTGTAATAAAACCGCTGCATCTCATCCGGACCGATCCTCTTGTCGTTTTCAACTGCTGATTTTTGATACAGGTTATCTTCATTTTTATAGTCATCGGACCGTTTATAGAAATCATAATCCCCAAGTTTCCCGATTGTTTCACTGCTGACTATTATGTTTGCTCCGTACTTTTTAGTGAGACTCTCAAGTCTTGACGAAAGATTAACTTTATCAGAAATTGCAGTGCCTTCGAGCCTGCCTGCTTCACCGATAATCCCGAGAAGAACCCGACCCGAATTCAGTCCGATACCAATTTTTACCGGCTCCATACCTTTTTCAAAAATTATGGCGTTGAATTTTCCCAATTCATCCAACATTTCTTTCGCGCATTTGACCGCATCGAGTTCTGAACCCGGAAACAGTGCCATGATCGCATCGCCAATATAGGTAACGATGAAACCGTTATTCCTGCTGATTGCCGGGCCAATCATCGCAAGATAACTGTTCAAAAATGCGAAATTCTCCTCTGGTGTCATCGTTTCCGAAATTTTTGTGAACGACCGGATATCCGAAAATAGGATTGTCAGTTCCGTCTGAACTCCATCACCCAGATTCACCTCAGTGATAGAGTCCTTTTCCAGATATTTTAAAAAATTTTTCGGAACAAATCTTTCAAGGGATGAGTTTATATTCTTCAAATTTTTCAGCAGCTTATCATTCATCTTATCAGAAATGACGAGTAGTTTCTTTTGTGTTTTAAGCTCAGAGATTGCAGACAGAAGTTCTTCATTCTGTTTTTCAATAAGCATATTCTCAGAATACCGGGAAATCGCATTTGTGAGATGGGATAAAAGCTCTTCCGAATTCCATTCAACCGGTAAAACACGAAATAGTGATGTCTGATTGATTATGTTTACAAGAACCTTTGAGTCATTCAGTGCCGAAATGAAAATTACCTGCGCTTTCGGAAAATTCTTTTTTGCCTGTATAACAAACATGTCCCCTTTTCCGTCTGAAAGATTTTCAGAAATAAAAAATGCTATAATCGTTTTTTGCTCTTTCTCCAGAATTTCAATTCTGCCAATACCTTCAGACATCCCTGACACATGAATAATTTCGTAATCGTTTTTGAAAACACTTGCTATTGTTTTTGTGAGTTTCTTTAAAGTGTCTAAGTTTCCATCCGCGCAAAAAATAATTTTCTCTGGCATAGTCAGTTTGTTTTGAAAGCAGTTTGTCCGATTGCAACAAGCCCGTCCCCCGCAGGAAACAGAGTGAATTCTCTTCCAGACGATTCGATCATCTCCCAGAATTTCACCATTGCTCTATCAGAAGGTTTTTCCGGATTATCGGAAAATATCCGGCCATGCCAGAGTGCATTGTCAAAAATCAATGTCGCATTCAACTTTTCTGTAATAAAAAAATCAAGTAGGGTCGGGTAATCAACTTTATCACAATCAATAAATATCAGGTCAAAGTGTTTCAATTTCTGCAAATTCAGATCGAGGTATTCAATGGAATTTCCATTTACAAACTCTGCCTGTGATTCTCCAAATCCTGCTCTCCTGACAAATTTTTCAGCCTGTGCCTGCAATTCTGAATTTCTATCAATTGAAATTAGTTTAGATGATTTATCAATTCCATTAAGCATCCACAACGTAGAATACCCTGCACCAGTACCAAGTTCCAATATCTGCTTTGGATTA
>JAIOQL010000169.1 GCA_021413405.1 Leptospira sp. | reverse complement strand
GCATACAAAATATTCCAAAAAGGAGGGGAGAAATACTTTTTTTTCGTAGAATAAATAACCCGATATGATAAAGACCCATAATGAAAAGGCTTCCCGATAAAAATAAATCGGTGAAAAGATGCCGTCTCCTGCTTGAGCGGATATCCTCTTTGGCTCCAATCTGGATACTTTTCCATAGCCCGCCTTTGGTGTGCTGAAAATTCGATACATTAAAAATGAAGACCAGAGCATCTGAAGTAACCGGAATATCGATGTATTGCGGCTTGTATTCCGGGATCATTTCTGATCTCGATCTTCCGGGCTTCCCTGCTGAAAATATAGAATCCCCGTTAATGAAAAGTTCGTAGGATGAAGAGATGCTTGGTAATCTGACAGCTAATTTTTTTTCGGCCGGATTCAAAAGTATTTTCAACCGGTATGTCGCAAATCCTAGATTCCCGACAGTCGACCCGTTCCTTTTGAAGCCGTTCCAGAGACCTGGAACTTTCAGATATTCGGGTGAGCCAGAAATAATTTCGCCCGGTTTTAAAAATTTTTCCCAATAGAATTCCCATTCACCGTCAAGCTGGACAGTTCCGTTCTCCTGTAGGTTCCAGTTACGAAGATCCAGAGTCCCGTTAATGACTTTAGGTTTGTTCACTGGAACCGAGCATGAAGCAAGGATCATTGAGATTGCAAAGATGAGTATATTCTTCAAGGTATTTATTGAATTTGTCCTGACACTAAATTGAATAGCTATTCTTTTTCCAGGTCTCCGATTTCTTCCTGTATTAGCCTCGCGCCTGCACGAAAAGTCACATAACTCCAAAGCCAGGTAATTAGAATGGAAACTTTATTCTTAAAACCTACAAGGTAAAATAAATGGACAAATAACCACGCAAACCAACCGAAAAATCCTGTGAGCTTCAGATATTTCATTTCTGCGATTCCATCTTTTCTTCCAATGGTTGCCATGCTCCCCTTATCGACATAGTGGAATGGCTTCCTTTTTTTCCCGTTCATCTCCAGCTTTATCATTTCGGCAACAAATCTGCCCTGTTGCATGGCTACCGGAGAAACA
>JAIOQL010000168.1 GCA_021413405.1 Leptospira sp. | reverse complement strand
CGTAGTGAATCCGGTTGAATTTCTCTTTTTTTGAATACATCGCCCGGTTTATTTCATTCTTGATATGTTCAAAATCCGTTTTTTCTATCGTTGGTGGATAATCCGATTCATGGGTAAGTGCCAGAAGAATGGCATATTTACCGGATTGCTTCATCGATTTTAAAGATTCTCCGAGATCCTTCAATTTAAGGAGAAACAGGAATGGTCGGGTATTCTCTGCAGACATCACTTTTCGTTCTCCGATCGTCAGATCCCGGAGCCCAAGTTGAAGATAGTGCTGTGAAACTTTGTTCCCGGTCTGGATCGCTGGCTTTCCTAAACGTGAAAATTCTTCGTGTAGAAGCCGGGAATTCTTCTTTAAAATAGAATAATATAATTGGATCATTAGCTCTTGCGTATGACGCACTTCACTATATGATTTTCCTAAATCGAACTGTAAGAGAAGAATATTTGACTCGATATGATGCTGAATGCAACGCTTATAAAGCTTCTTATCATTCTCATCTCCAAAATTAGAAACGGAAGAGTTGATAGCTGAGATAAAATATGTATTTTCGCGCAACCCGTTTTCAGCCTTTATGAGCTGAGACGCGTGAGTGCTATCCTGGTTGGAATTGATATTCCGCAACGGAAGAAAAATGGAAATAAAAAGCAGCAGCAAAGGCATATTGTTATTTTCGGAATTTGGATGATTTTAATTGATGTTAACAGTTTTTTACATGGGTAAATAATCCCTGGTTAGTGCGAATTGATTTATTTATGTCGCAAAAATTGAAAAAATTATACGTCGGGCCAACGAAATTTCTTTATTTTTCTTAGAGTGTGTCTAAAACGGAGAATCTGTTTACGTGATTTCTATCTACGGATTCGATAGCAAATTTTGCGACGAACCTGAACCGGAAATTGGCGTATCATGAGGATTCGCGAGGAGAATTCTGATATGATTGGGGGAACTCCACAATCATAGATTTGTTCCGCGAGAAGTGCAGTCCAGCCTGCGATATCCAGCACGAGTAACAGCGTAAATAACCCTGTCATTGATAGACCCAGATAATCTGACAGAATATTAAATTGGATCCAATCCTGATTGAAAGGTCTAAAATTCCTCTTATTAAGATTCCTTCCCGGGTTCTGGAACTGTTTCTTTACCGACTCTCTTCGCCCCAGTCCTCCCGACATGATCAAATGAGAATATCTTTCAATCAGAAAATGGAAATAAATCTCCCTTTGTCCTCCTTGCGTCCGTTCTTCAAAATCTGCAAGGAAACGTTCTGGGACCAGGAGCGATGATTGCGTTCTCGGATACTCAGCAGGATAGTTCGGCATAATTCTCCCTAAAATAAAAATTAGCACCTATTTGTTTCTGAATAGAAGTGCCTAATAGTATCAGGTAAAAAAAGTTTCGGTCTGCCTGCTTTTGTCGCAAAAAAATGGAATTTCTTGAAAAATTTTCTCTCCCTTGAAAGAAAAGAATATTGAATGTCGATTTGCTTAACGGTAAATGAATGGAGAACTGGGTTGGAAAGTCAACCCCCAGTGTCTACTGGCGGCTGACTTTATAAATTTTCTTATTCGTAGGATTTATTTGCCTGTAGTTTCAGGTTTTCTTTTCCCACATCCTTTTTTACATATTTGCTTTCGTCAACTTTGCTGGCAGTTTTCGCAACTTCGTCAGCCATATTTGAACTTGACTCGCGCTTTGACATTTTTAGTTTCAGATCTTCTAAACTTCCGGAAGATTCGAATTCGCGGAGTTCTTCACTGCCTAACTTTAATTCATCCACAAGCTTTGAAAATCCAAGCACATCGTTTTTATGAAAAACGATCATGTTCTTTAATTCTTTCAATGATTCTTTGTTTAGAGGTTTCACCATCTTATTTGAAAATTTCTTTTCACGGTCAATTGTGATCTGAGAATTTTTTTCAAGGATTATCTCTTCTTTGCTTCCTGGTCTTGTCAGAGCAATTTTTCCTTCAATTACTGCAAACGTCACTCTACAGGAACTTCCTTCACAGCTAACTTTTTTGTTAGACTCAGCGTCATTGAGGTCTTCAACCGATGTTAAAAAGGAGGTGCCTCTGACACCAGCGATCGTAGTTGGAGTCAAAACATTGAAAGATTCGTCTTTCCGTTCCTTTTTTAGTAAAGTAACCACTTTTCCGTAATTAATTTTGACGTTG
>JAIOQL010000167.1 GCA_021413405.1 Leptospira sp. | reverse complement strand
TCCTTCGTGGCATCTGTTCCAACTTTTCCAATAAACAGTATTTTGCCATCCTTTGAGGGGAGCTGGCCGGATGTGAAAACTAGTTTACCGGAAGAATTGGCAGGGATATACGAAGCAATAGCTTTCGGAACCGGTGGCAGAGAAAGTCCGAGAGATTCTAATTTTTTTTCAATACTCATGAAGTCAGCCTATTCTTAAAAGGGACAAGTTCAATTAATTTTTCCCCGTAACTATCCTTTTAAAAAATTCGCTGAATCGTTTTCGTTGAATCGCTTTATCTTCTTTTTTCACCAGATACACCTTAGAAGGTGTTTCTGGCGCACCCGAAGTCCGGATTGTTTTTATTTCCAAGCGGTTCTCATTCAGAACGCTAAGCGAAAATTTTTCGTTTCTAAAATTAAATTCATATTTCGCGTCAGTTATCCGGATCAGACCTGAGTTCTCCTGATTGATTCCGATTTTTCCTGACTTAAAATCCAGAAAGACGCAATCGTTAACTTCAAAATTTGGATAACAGTATTCCCCGGACTTTGGATATCGCGCACAAGACAGAAAAAGCATGAGAAAAATATATCGAATCTGCATTTTATAAATCTTCTGCGGTTTTTTTATTCTGATACATACTTGGATTTCAGGCCCGGTTTTGAAGCCAGGATGTTCTTTATTTTATCGAGAATTGTTTTATCTTTTTCAGCAGTATCGGCATAAACGCTTTCCAGCTTTTGAAGAGCCCGTTCATCGAGGTTCTGCCTATGAAAAATCATTCCTTCTATGACACCAGACTGGATGGTAATAAAGTCCTTGGTCTCTGATCTCGCATCACGGAGATTAGATAATGATTTCACATATTCATTTCCATTGAAAAGAAGCACGCCTTTCAGAAAATAAGCTTCTCTCTGACTGAAATCAATTTTCTTTTCTTTTTTCTCTTCATTTTTTTTCAGGAATTTATCCAATGAATTCAATTCTCCGGAAACACAGGAACCAAGTAACCCGATCCAGATATAATCAGAGACGATTTCCGGGCTTAACTTTTCCTGGTCAAGAGCGTTAAACGATTTGAGGATAACCGGTTTTTTTTTGTTCCCGTAAAAAAATTCATATGCATTGATGAAATAATTATTCGAATCAGATTCATTGAAATCTGGTCTGAAGGCCCTGGCGCGAATTGCAGTCTGATACATTTCCCGGAACCCGTCACGGAATTTCGTGGTATCCGGAACGACAGATCCTTCTCCCAAGACGCATCCTGAAAGAAGCAGATTTTTATCCATCTGGACAGTCCCGTATACTGCTTCAAGATACTGCACTTTTGCTTCGAAATATAGTGCAGTCGGGTTTGACGGATCGACAGCCTGGAAATTGGACACTGCTTTTTTGAAATCTTTCAGAGAATCTCCGATATTTTCGGACTGCGAGACACCTTCCTGAACTTTTTTTTCAGACCGGAGAACCCTTCCACGTACATCTCCAGAAAAAAGAATTGTAATTTCCCGTTTAAAATAAAATCCAATTACTGTGACTACTAAGATAGCAATTATGATGACTGCAAGAATTGGATTTTTTTTTCGAATGTGACGGTCGTGCCGTGGAAGATAAACCATATTCAAAAAATCACTGACAGGTTCATAAAAAATCTCTTAACTAACTTGACAAATTAAAAAGACTGTGCAGGAGTAAAAATATGCCTTACGACGAAGAATTTGATGAAGAATTTGATGAAGATGAAGAAGAGAATGACTCGGATGACGAGACAGTCACTTTCGTATGTGAAGACTGCGATTACAGGTGGAAAGCCACTGTAGATGCCGAAGACCCTGAATATGGATCGGAAAATATGATTTGCCCGATGTGCGGGTCCGCCAATGTCTCGGACTTTTAGAACAACACTGTGACTTCAGTTAGGGTAAATCTGATCATTGGCAGCATCATTTTCCTGTTTCTAAGCCTGGTTGGAAATTCAGAGCCGGTGGAATTCGATATTCTATGGCTCTCGTTTCACATTCCACTTTTTGCAATAATGATCCTTTATGTCGGGTTTGGAGCATTTCTCAGCTTTCTGTTCACCGGCCACATCAAATATCTAAAGCGAATTCGGGACCGTTTCAACTCCTGATTCTTCTTTTTCACCTTCCATTTTCCGATATTTACCCTATGAAGAGCCTTCTTCCAGGCATATGTTTACTGGCATCGGTATCCCTGTTCGCTGAGACCGATCATTCTGCACTGGCACTTCAGTTTTATAAAGAAGGAAAATTTAAAGAGGCAAGAATTCATTCCAGGGCGGCAATGGCTATCCGTGAAACAGAAAACATCAACAAAAATGTTTTATCAGTATATGTTCTGACAGAAAACGACCTGACCAAATTGCATGATGTACTTTCGCGGATTTATTCAATAAAAGAGTCGATCCCGGAAAATTTCTATGACCAGGTATATGCGTTGCTCGAACGGTCACTTGTTTCCGGTGATATGGAAACCGGTCTGAAGTGGGGCACACGGTTCAAGAAAGAAGCAAAGGCCGGGAAAAATTATGCAAGGGGACTTTATCTATATTCCTGCATACTGAACGAATCCGGAAAAATCCGCGAAGCTCTTTTCGTTGCCAAAGAAGCGGTCAGTCTGTTGCCCGATAAAAAACTGGATGAGAAGCTCAGGCTTTTCAGGATTTCAAATCTGGAAAGTGAAGAAATCGCGGAAAAAGAGTCTCTGGAATTTCTGGACAAACACCCCGAATCTGAATTTACGGACAGGATAATCTATAAACTCATTCGTTTCTATGAATCAAAAAAAGAAGATAAA
>JAIOQL010000234.1 GCA_021413405.1 Leptospira sp. | reverse complement strand
GCCGGAGAAGATATGAGAAAAAACTTTTTCCAATCCATGTCCCAGAACCGGGCTTCGGACATAATTGAAGCCATGGAATCACGGGGGCGTGTCAGCCTCCGCGAAATCAATGATGCCAGGAATCAGATTTTAAACACGGCGAGGGTTTTAGAGGATGACGGCTCAATTGTAATCAAAAAAGGGAAAGAGGAATTTATTTAGCACTAGCAAAATGCCCGTCCCGCGATATAAATTGATATTGAACGAATACCTGAAGTTTTAAAAGCTAACCATAATTCTTAATATGGAATAAATGTTTTAATTTAAGCGAATAAATTTCGCAACAGGAGAAATGTATGTCTAATGCCTATGTAATTGATGCAGTCAGAACACCCCGGGGGAAAGGAAAGAAACGCGGAACACTCGCCTCTGTTCATCCCCAGGAACTCTCAGCAGCCACACTCACCGCGATCCAGCAAAGAACCGGGATAAAACCGGAATCAGTAGAAGAAGTCGTCATGGGTTGCGTTACGCAGGTTGATGACCAGGCCGCATGTATCGCACGTTATGCAGTGATGGCAGCTCAATGGCCAAACGCTGTTCCTGGCTACACGGTAAACCGTTTTTGCGGTTCAGGTCTTCAGGCAATAAACAATGTAACAAACCAGGTTCAATCGAACGCTGTTGATCTTGCTTTAGGTGGCGGAATCGAATCCATGAGCCGTGTCAAAATGGGCGCAGATCTTGGGGAACGTGATTTCAATATTGGAAACCCGAATATAGCAAAGCACTACAATCTTGTCCCACAGGGAATTTCTGCGGATCTGATTGCAACCAAGTTCAATATTTCCCGGGAAGAAGCTGACCGTTTTGCAGAATCATCACAACTGAAAGCTGACAAGGCAATTAAAGAAGGTGCATTTAAAAAGTCTATCATCCCGGTTAAGCTGGAAGATGGAACTATTGTAGATTCTGATGAAAATCCAAGAATTGAATCGGATTATGCTTTTCTTTCCGGTCTCGGTGCCGTATTCAAAACAATCGGCGAGAAGGAACTGGATGCAATCGCGCTCAAAACCTATCCGGAAATCCAGAAGATAAATCACATACACACTCTTGGAAATTCGTCGGGGATTGTAGACGGCGCCGCATCAGTTCTGATAGCAAATGATGAGGGGCTGAAAAAATATGGACTAAAGCCAAGAGCAAAAATTGTAGCAACCGCAGCGACAGGTGAAGAACCCACCATCATGCTGACCGGTCCTGTATCCGCTTCAAGAAAAGCATTGCAGCTCGCGGGATTAAAAGTGGAAGATATAGATCTTTGGGAAATCAACGAAGCCTTCGCTTCCGTTGTTCTTTATACAAAAAACAGCCTGAACATTCCAATGGAAAAAATAAATGTAAATGGTGGTTCGATAGCACTTGGTCATCCGTTAGGCGCAACAGGAGCAATCCTGCTTGGCACTGCACTCGATGAACTCGAAAGACGCAACCAACGTTATGCGCTCATTACACTCTGTATTGGTGGTGGAATGGGGATCGCAACGATCATCGAAAGAATCCCGTAAGAGTTGCAGTATGATTAAAAACTAAAAGAGAGTCCGGGTATATCCGCGGGCTCTCTTTTTTTATCAGGGCCAGAGTTATATGGATCCGTATTTAACAATTTATCTTTGATTGCTTCCACGCATTTTGTTGTAAAATGCGGCTACTTTTTTTCACAAACCGAATTTTTCTACTTAAATTATTATTGACTCCATTTACCTAAAATCCGAGCTTCGATGATATCGGTCTTTCCCAATGACCCTGAGGCGGAAATGTTAAAGCGAATTGTCATTCTTTCTATAATCATATCAATTTCTAATTGTATTGGGGTCAATAACGGTCACAACGGTGAATCAAATGGCGTTCTTGGACTTTCCCTCCTTGCTCTACTTTCCAATTCTTCAACGAACGGCAATTCAACGACTGCTTCAGTAGGTTCTTCCGGTGGAAGCGTTTAGGCTGCCGATGGCAGTTTCACACTTGATATTCCGGCTGGTGCGCTAAGCGAAACCCGACAGATCACAATCACAAAAAATGCATCCCCAACAGGGAATATCCCAGATGGCTTCGGAAAAACAACAAACGTTCTGAGATTTGAACCGGAAGGATTGGTGTTCGCAAAACCGGCAATTCTTACTATATCTTACCAGCAGGGAGATATACCTGAAGGTGGCTTTGAGGAAAAAAATCTTACATTCTATTATATCAAAAACGATTCCACCCTCGAAAAAATGAAAACCATTTCAATTGATACGGCTCTGAATAAAATCGTGGTTGAAGTGAAGCATTTTTCTTTTGGAATAGGTCTCTCCATTCAGATCTGGCTCGTGAATATCGGAATTCAAACTAATCCTGTCCCGGTTTTGAACATTGCAAATAATGTTATCGCGGAACTTTCAGATTTTACCTCCGATGGATACCCGAGTGTATCTGCATACTTTCAGGCAAATGTTGGAGTCCTCGGTCCTTTCCTGAATAAATTAGTCGCGATCCTTGGTTATGACCCGGTAAGCGCTGCCTTCCCGAACGAAGATTTTGATGGAGATGGAATTCCAAATAGTTCAGATCCATTTGTTCCCCCACCTGGACCTCAACTCAGTCTTGTATCATCGGGTCCGGCTACAATCAGCGCAAATGGCGGAGCTGTCAATACTACTCAATTTGTCTGGAAGTCTTCTATGTCCGGAACCTTTTCAGTCCGGAATGGTGGAACCAACTGCACAACCGGAACGGTTGTTAGCTCCGGATCGGTTACGGCCAATATAAATAATACATTCGGTCCGATCGATGCTTCTACTGATCTTGCTGTCGGAACAAATACATTTCGTGTATGCGCTGTAAATGCAGGTAACACCGGATCAATGATTCAGACATTTACCCGCGACGATTCGGTTCCAACAGTTTCTGTAAATCCTGCTGCCGGAAATTATGGAACAGTTCAGAATGTTGCTTTGAATTGTGGAGATACAGGCGGGGCAGGATGTTCTGCAGTTGCCTACACTGTAAACGGAACAACTCCTGCGTTCAATTCTTCCTGTGTTGTAACAAATGGTACGTTATACGCTATTCCTGTCGCAACACCTGATAGTGCTGTTACAACCATCAAATATAAATCCTGCGACGCAGCAGGCAATATTTCAACACTCTATTCGCAAACATACACTGTGGATTCTGTTCTGCCTTCAATCACGATCAACTCCGTTCTACC
>JAIOQL010000233.1 GCA_021413405.1 Leptospira sp. | reverse complement strand
AAACATTTACGGAGAAGTCTGTCCACGAAACAGATTTTTTGGTTCCGTCCGAATAATTAAGGAGACCGACTTTGATTTCGCCTGGAATATAAAAAGAAAATACAGACTGGTATTCAACATTGACGGCATCAGCCGGGGGAAGGTTGATATTGATCCTATCGGGTAAGCTTGCAAATTTTAAGGTTAATTCCAATGTGTTTGAATTATTTTTTATTTCACCACCTACAATATCCTGAAAGCTCAAATTATCAGGATTAATCTGAAGAAACCCGGACTTCACGTCCCCTTTTGCATCTGCAAATTGAATTGAATCTGAAAATTGATTTTTTACGCAATGCAGGCATTCGTTGTTGCAGATATCAGTGCCAGTTCAACCTCCACACCGTTTAATTTCAGAAATTCGTCTTCAGTCAAAAGTCTTACAAATTGAGAAGAAACAAAACTTTGAGAAAGCAATCCGGCCGATTCACAAGATTTATTGTTTGTAACAGTAAAATTATTCTTATCGATAGGCCCATTCAAATTTAAGAAATCTTTTAAAGCGATCGAAGCCGGCGAACTAAGAACTGAATACTTTGCAAAAAGACCTCCGGCAGAAGGCGAACAGTTTGCATAATTGATGTTAATGAATGTGAGATCATCATTTCTTTTTTGGAGAATCGCTGCGGTAGAAATGTTTGTGAAAAAATCTGTTGTGCAATTCGCGGAGCTGACATTGAAGCACATCGAAAATCTTCCAGAGGAAGTTTCTGTTGTCAAAATACAACCGGTCACCGGGTCGCTACTATAGATTACAGGTCTCAAATTTGAATTATAAATAAGGGATAGCAAAACTGAGTTGTCCGTAGAGCTCTGGCTAAGGCAACCTGTCGAGAAAAGTAAAACACTTATCAAAAAATTGTAACGCGAGAGTCGCATAACGCATGTGTCACCAGCATTTTCCAAAAAACAAACAAAAGAGGAGAAGCCAGTCTATGGGATTTGGAGGAGGGACAACCGGCTCCGGTTTTATTTCATCTATGATCTCCGCTCCATAAGGCGGATCTTGTGCTTTCCCACAGTTCCAAACGCGACAATTTTCACCATTGTAGTTTGCCGTTGCAGGCATATTTTGCCAGCCCAGGGATTCAATTTTCGGTGCCAAATGAAAGGCCCAATAGAAATAACCAAAATGATTCACATGGACAGGATCGCTATATAGGATCGGGTTCGCAACATACGGAAATCCCGCCAATGAATCCGGATAGAAATTAAAATGCATATAGAGCGGTAAAAAATCGACTCCGCCTTTTGTATATTGTACACTGACGTCCTGTTTGTGCCCAGCAGGATCATGGTAGACAAAAGTATGTTCATAATTATTTTCTTCATTCGCCATTGCCTGCAATGGTCCCTGATGATACATCAACCCGATACTTGCCACATGAGTTATTTTGTTCTTTGTAGCATCTCTTATCCATTTCCAGTACCAATCATCCTGTCCCGTAGGTGTATGGATGTCTGTAAAATCAGCCTGTGATTTTAATTTCAAGAGTGCCTCATCGGCCCAGTCCTTGAACAAAACAGTCAAAAAATCGTTATAGATCTGATTGATGTTCACTACTATATTCTTTAATAGATCAACTAAGCCATTTCCAAATTGGGTTTCAAGTCTCGCCTTGTTTATTTCGCTATTATGAACGACTATTTGGCCATCCGGACTATATTGAAACCATTTGAAGTAATCACCCACATCACCTAACGAAGGACTTTTTGCCATTGCCGGAAAATTTCCCATGACCAGGACTTTTTTGTTCCGGAGAGGATTCCGGAGCATTCTGATAATTGCTCTTGTATTATATGTCACTCTTTCCTCGACATCTCCCATTTTCCATGGCATGTAAGTTAGCATGACAGAATTATCCCGATAATTATTCCCTCCGATTTCAATGGCTACATTGTCTGCCGTTCTGAAATTTGCACGTTTATCTGGACCTGTGCAGAATTTTATCAGATCATAAGTGTTATTCGTAGTATCACCGGAAACCGCCAGATTTTGCACATTCCAGTCTATTTCCGGTTTTTGCGTTATAAGATAAAATTCCCAACCGAAGTATCCATATGCCCCAAGATCGACCTGATCTCCAAGGGAATCTCCATAAAAAGTAAGAAATGTTTTGTTTGGATCAAATTCAGATGTGTTGCAAACTCTTCCTGATACCGCGTCTTTATCTGCATAGAGATTGACTGAGAAAAAGATTGCACAGAGTAGAAGAATTCCTTTAACTTGAATATACTTAATTGTCATTTTGCTTCCTTTTCTTATTTGCATTTAATTATAATTAAGAGTAATACTTCCAGATCCAGAACTTAGAGTGAAAAAAAAGCCAATTCGCATATTGTCCATTCCGCCTTTAAGTTCTCTTTGAAATTGCAATTGAATTGCCGAGCTTTGTGTTGGTTTTACTTCAATAGTATCCGTGACTGGATATCTGCAAAATCCTGTAGTATTCAATTTAACTTCAGCCTGGGAATCCTTGGTCAAAAATAAATTGTAAGTATTATAGGATTCTGAGGTTGCCGCAATCCGGGTCGAATAATCAATCCAGAATCGCTGACCGGATCCCTTCAAAGTGACTGAATAGGTTTTTCCTTTCTCAAGGATCAGATCCGGTGCCGGGCAATTGTCTGCCTGGGGCGGATACAAAAGAAAATAGATAAAAATATCGTTGGCGTTCTGATCTTTCGTTGGCGTTCTGATCTTTTCTTTCTCTACGCCTCTCGGCATTATTGATATTACACTCTAAAATAAAAATCGGGATGAGGAGAAAGATAAATTTCATATACTGGTCACACCGCGTTTCAAAAGTTCCTCGGAAATTTTCATCCGCAAGGCGACCGTTTTTATACTTTGAATTTTCATATTTTCGCTCCGATTCATCACTTTCATTTAATTATAATTAAGAGTAATACTTCCAGATCCAGAACTTAGAGTGAAAAAAAAGCCACTTCTCATGCTATCCGTACCTCCACTAAAGGAACTTTGATATTCCAATTGAACAGCCGAGCTTTGAGTTGGTTTTAATTCAACGGAAGAGGTTAATGGAGATCTACAAAAAGTTAAACCATTAAATTTAATTACTGCCTGCGAATCCTTCGTCAAAGTTAGATTGTAAGCTTGATAAGCATAAAGATCTCCAGCAATCCG
>JAIOQL010000177.1 GCA_021413405.1 Leptospira sp. | reverse complement strand
CCTGAGATCGTATGGTCTTCCGTATTATGTGAATAAAGCCGGATTTGCTATGAGCAATAAACTCAAACTCGAAGGCCTGAAAATTTACGATTCTACTTTTCGTCTTATTTTTTCTGCGAACCCGGAGGATAAGGAGATTTTTAACCGGGATCTCCGTTCCCGTGATAAGACGATATTGCCGGGATCATTTTTTGTTCTTGGCGAAAATTATGAAATTTACAGATCCCTCGACGGACTCTATTATCTATACTTTAAAATTCCAGAACAAACACGGATTGGCGAACTTAATCTGAATCTTTCTCTCGATCTCAATTATTGGATCTTTGATAACAGTGAAAAAGACATTTTGTATACGAATGATTCGAGGGTGTTGGGAAAAACCAGGACAACTGTTGATATACTCACAGAGCTGAGAGAAAAGAGAAAAATCAGCTCCGGGACACTTTCCTGGTATGAGTTTGATTACCTTGAACTGAAATTTAAGGACTATCACATATTCGCTTTGTACAAAAAAAAGAAACCAGTCCTTCTGACGAAAATTCTTTTCCTGTTTCTTTCAAATTTCCTGTTGGTTTATTGCAGTGGCTTTTTGTTCATTTATATTTTTATGAATTATTATAGATTCAGAAAGAACGAAAAATTCATCGAAAAACATAATGAAGAGATGGCAAAAATGGAATTTCTTTTACGAATACAAAAATCAATACTCACTAAGTTTGGAGCAGGCCATGTTCAATAATCCGGCCAGAATATTTCTCTATGCCTTGATTGCTCTATGTGTATTTTTGCCCGGGTTAGAATTTTATTATCCTGAGAATTCGAACTACCAGGCAAAAGTTGCGCACAAGCTGAATGATATGGAAAGACAGTTTCTGCTCCTCGAAAAAACGATGCGATCTGTCACCGATTCACTCACTAATTCCCAGGAAGAAGCTAAATCCTATCTCGAACTGATTTCGCTTTCTCACCGGATTGTCAAACGGACTGAAGTTTGGCAAAAGAATAATTCGTTTTCACCCAGAGTTTCGAGGTTGGGGATAGAGTATGATAATTTATTCCGCAAAATTTCATTAGGCGGAACAGGAAAACTTCTGATGATTGATGGAAATCTTTGCCTCGCCATTCCTGTCAAAACAGATACGGATGCTGAAGAAATTGTTTTGTCCTATCTGGAGGAAACAGAACTACATTCAATCCGTCCGGATGGTACGAGAGAGTTTTTCTTTCCTGATCTGACCCTTGGTGAAGTCGGCAGTCCTGGCGAAGAAATTGCGGTTCAAAATCCCTACCGGCTCCCGAGGGATCTGCTTTCCGGTTTGAAGAGCGAAATCAATCTGAAGTCTGTTCTCAATCTGAATGATGTGAAATATAATTCTTATTACAGTTCCCAAAAGAGGAGCAATTTTGGTTTTCTGGACGGGCTACTATTTATCCGGACTGGTCTTCCATTCTTCAACTATTATTTTTTTATCCTGATGTTACTGATACCCGTTGCAATTGTTGATCTTTTTGCGATCAGCAATGAATCATTGGCAAAACGGAAAAAAATAATTCTGGGCCGATATGAAAAAGAATTTCCTGGTCATTCAACTATTCTGAAAGGAATCGAAACCGAAAATAGAAGTCCCGGCAAAATAGAGGAAGCGGAATCAGTTCGCCCGATTGAATTGCAGGAAATGAAATCTGAAGGGAAAAGAATATTCATACTTCCATTCGATTTGCAGAATGAAAGAAACCAGTATCTTACCCCGGCATATCTGAACAGAAGCGGAACTGAAGAAATACGGGAAGAAAAAAAGATTCCCGAGAAGGTTACTGAGATCAGATCGAGAATATTTACTCCTGAACTTAAGAGCCTGATTGAAAAAACGGAAAAACCTTCGATTGAAAAACAAACTGAAGATCCTCTTCTTTTACGTTATGCGAACTGGTTCCGCAATCTGATCCCGGAAAAAAGTGAAAAACTTTACGATGCCCTGAATGCTTTATATGACAAAGAATATTCGGATAAGGAAGCATTGAATTATCTCAATGCTATTGCTGCGCGGGTTGGCTCTCATGCATACACAGTTCATATCCATCAGAAAGTATTCGGATGTTACAGTGCCGCATATTCAAATGGGATTGATTATATTACAAAAAATAATATGCTTTTTGAATCAGATGATCCCTATCTTGGAAAGAATAAAGAAAGTATACTTGATATCAGCTTTGATATCAGGCATATCCAGGACCAGTTTTTCCTGAAAAAATTTTCCAAGGAAATTCTCAGCTCGTATGCAGGTCTGCTTGCGATTCCTCTGCAAAGCCAGGGAATCGATGGATATTTTATGCTCTTTTATGAACCCGGATATGACCGTAGCAGCAATAATCTGGAAACTGTTCTCAAGATGGTTGAAGCGATGATCCATCCGATCATTCCCGTTCTGTCCGGAATTGCGGCAAACAAATTCCAGATCAATATTCCGGACAATGACATTCTCGTGAAGCTTTACCATTCAATGAAAGAAGTTTCTGAGGCCGGAACGCAAAGCTGCACTGTCCTCAGAATAGTACTTCGCAATTATTTCGCAACTCCTGATAGAGAGGTTATAAGGAATGAAATTATAACGGGTGTTTTGCCGATTCTCTCCGAAACTGAAAGGATTACTGAAGTATCGCCGTCCGAGATAATTGTATTTTATAGAAATACAGAAGAGGCTGCAATCCGGGAAATTGTGCTTGAAAAAAATAAAAATTCATTCGACATTAGTTTTCAGGCTCACAAATTTCCCGATGAAGGCAAAAATTATTATACTTATTTTTAGTTTGTACTTTTTTATTCCCGGTTTTGTATTCTCTGAGGAAACAAACAGGGATGTCCTCCGGGGCTTAAAAAAAAAATTATTTTATTCCAGAAAGAAGATAAGAACGCAGAAAGCCTTCCTTACCTCGAAAAATATCTGGAACTCGATCACAATGAATTGTATCTAAAGCTGGTATATGCAAAGGCAATTTTGTTCAGATTGGATCTTGCATTGCCTGTCCCTGGTGAAGACATCTTTACCCGGACAGAAAAACTCAGAAAAATCAGGCAGAATTATCTGAAAGCATCTGAAATTTTTTCAGAAACTGTTACTCATTTGGCGAAGATCAGGCCAAGGGATCCTAATCTCGGAAAATGGTTTTTTTTGTGGGGAACGGCATCATCTTTTCAAACGGGCGGTCAGAGTTGATTTTACTCTAAGTGACTCATTTTATAATATTGCGTCTATTTATGAATCTTTGGAACAGGACCAGGATTCAAAAATTTATTGGGCAAAATACCTGAAAGCGGAAAAAGAATTTGTCGAGGAGAAGTAATGGCTAACATTGAAAAAAGATTTCAACTGCTTCTCACAGATGAAGAATTATCACTTTTGAAAAAAGAGGCCGCAATGAGACAGATTTCTGCCGGTGAACTGATCCGGCTGAGCCTGAGAAATGAAATCACGCACAAATCAGCCATTGACCGGATACAGGCCATCAAAACTCTTTTTCAGCTGAAACGACAATGAAATGCTACGTTACTTTCGATCTCCTGAAGGAATTAATTTATGGAAAGGAAGATCTGGCGGCGGAAATCGAAAACCACATTATTGGTTTTTTGAAAAAGGAAATACCTGTTTGCACATCTTCGTTGTCTCTGGGCAGGATTATTGAAGCAGAAAAAAACCAGGTACATTCCGGTATAATTCTCTCTCAATCGGAGATTTTGTTTTCCGAAATATTTTCGTTTTCAACCAGAGATATCCGTCTTGGTATTAATATTGAAAAGGATTATCAGCTGGGAAGGTTTGCTCT
>JAIOQL010000176.1 GCA_021413405.1 Leptospira sp. | reverse complement strand
TCTATTACTTGCGAATGATTGACTGATGGGAATCCGAATGTAGTAAATTTTCCATTAAAACCCGATCCGCATAATTCATTAAAAAGTTCCTTTGCGCGGGATTGAGCCTGTTTTAAATCTAATCCATCAATATCATAATATTGTTTTTGCCCTTTTAAACCGAATACACCCTGATACTGTGTGCCCGTTTTCGGACTTTCTCCACGAACAATCACAATAAAATCGCGGTTCAATCTTGGTGTAAGATCATCACTAATAATATTGTGCTTAAATGCGAACACTGGAACATTATTTGCGGAACCCGTCGCGACCCCCGAAGATGATTTTGATTTTGCGATCTTTTTATTTTTTACTTGCGTAAAGGAATTACGTTTCACAAAAGCTTTTTGAACGCACATTTTCCAATCCCGAAAAAATACATCTACGCCATATATTCGCTCCAACTCCCAGAGTGCATATCGAGCACTTTTATTGGCACAACTGATTGAAATAATTTTGGTTACTTCTGGATCAATGAAGAAAGCAATGTCTTTTTTCTTCTCAGTTAGAATGCAATCCTGCAGAAACCCTAATAACGGAGCGTTATTATAATTCCTTTTCATTCTTTGCAATTGACAATCGTGCATTGGATCTACGCATTTTATCTCCAAAGGAATTGTAGGACTCACCTCTTTCACATATCCGGAAAATTCAGGAAAAATTCCATACTCTGCATAACCTGCTTCCCAGGTTACTTTGTCCCCGATTCGAATAGAATCCTTTTTGAGGTTTTTGTATTTGGGTAATTTTATAGTTAACGTATCCGTTGGAATAACTCTCGATGTTTCGAGAATTGCTTCTCGGATTACCGGGAACCTGAGTAAACCAATTTGGAGTTTTGAAACCATGTTCAGCATTACTTTAATCTCCGCTCAGCTGCCAAGACTTCCTGTTTCGAAACCAGCGCAGGAATAAAATATTCTGATCCTATATTTTCATATGGCTGAGCATTTCCATTTTCCTCGCTGAGCATTCCTGAAAAATGTTCTGTTCTATAATATTGTTGAGAGATTGATTCGAAAGTATCTCCAAACTCCACAATGTGAATCGTTGACTCGGTCAAAACATCTGCAATGAAGAGACGTTGCCCTGGAATTAAATTGTCCCAATCCGCAATGTGCGGATTGTTATCTCGAATGATAGGATAAAGCTCCCATTTATTCCAATATTTAGCTGCGATTCGTTGAAGCGTATCATCATCTCGAATTGTATATATCATGACAGAACTCCGATTGATTCTGAACCAGCACTATCCAAATTGTATTCTTCATCAGATAGACACGTTAGTTTTACGGGCTGATTGTATTGAATCGGAGCGTCCGGGATTTCGAATTTTTTTATGACCAGATATTTAATGCCGAGAGCATTCATTTTTTCGTTTAAAACAGGAATTGAATCAGGATCCAGCCAGAGTTTCTTTAAGTTTTTCAATTTCCTGATCATGGATTCGACAAGTGGTCCGAGTGAAATACTATATGTTGCGGCAAGTAATGGGAATTCAATAGTGATTTGCCAATCGTCAAATCCAGACATTTCTTTAATTGTTCCTTTCCGTCCGTTTATCTTTGTGGCTGTAATAATTTTCTCCTGACTTAAAGAGATCTTTGTTCCAGAAGGAAATTCATATCCAGTGATTTCAGATTCTCCCAGAAAAAGAGGATCCGCATCCCCGGTAATCAGTTGCGGAGGAATATATCCAGCAGGCGCAACCATTAAGCAGGAACCTCTTCATGCTTTTCAATTTCCTGAAATAGGTAGTCTACAAGAATGTTTCCGAGATTTTGTCTTCCTTCCTTAGATCCATCCATATTCACTTGACCGATCAAATTTGCGATTTGGAGAATAATTCCCCCCGACGAATTTCTTCCTCCGGAAATGCTATTAGAATCTTGTTCATTCATGCGATCCAGAATTGGAACATTTTTTCCGATTAGCTTTGAATTAAATCTTTGCATAATCGGATTTATATTTCCTGATTCGTCTTCAATTCCTTTACCTATAGTAGTTACAATGGATTTTCCGGATCCAGATAAATTAGAAAGTGGACCTTCTTTAGCGTCTGAATGAGGTAAAAGATTTTCCGTTGTTGATAATAATCCGGCGACGGAATTTTTAAAACTGGATGCTTTCTCCATGATACCATTCTTAATTGTATCAACGAATGCACCTCCTGAATCCTTTACATTCGTCCAGGCATTCGCAAGACCACCGGTGATATCACTCATAAGTGGACCGAGAAGTGATTTCTTTCTTCTTATTCCCTCAACAAAAGTATCAACGAAAGCAGATCCGGATCCTGTAAGATCAGAGAGTGGTCCTTCTTCGGCGTTGGAATGTGGAAGAAATTTTCCGATTGCAGAAAGAACTGAAATTACGGATTCTTTTAGCCAACTGACGGCTGATAAAATACCTGATGCGAATGCTCGAATAAATCCGGATCCGGAATTTCTGGCTTTATCATTCAGAGTATCCATTCCGAGTTTTATCGCGTTATAAAGTAAAACACCAATCATTGCCAGTGGAGAAATCATTCCGAGAATAAACCCAAGGATGAGATTCTTTCCCCAATCTGGGAGAAAATTCCAAGCGTTAGTCATTGCACTCGGGATTGATGTCAAAAACGTTTTAAGTGTTCCCCAATTCTTAATAATCAGAATTGGTAGAGTTATAAAAGGCCACAATGGAATCATTACAAGGGCAATAATTCCTCGCATCCAGTCCGGCATTCCTCCCCACCAGTTTTTGATTTTATCCCAATTTGAAATTAGAAGAGCGATGGCGACTATCGCAGCCGCAACACCTAAAACAACCCAGCCAAATGGATTTGAAACCAGCGCGACATTCATTAAAACTACAAGACCAGCGATCGCGCCTTTCAGGAAAAGTATTCCACCAACCGCAATACCGGCTATCGTAGCTATCTGTAGAAATGTTGCGATGAATGTTGCAATCTTAGGATTGCCGGCCATCAATTCATTCAATGCTTCAAAACCAGTTACTCCAAGCGCGATCAGATTGCTGAGTGGTCCTGTTTCAATGGCCTTTCCAATTCTATCAGCGAATACCCGCCATCCTTCCGTTGCCCTGGATAAAAGCATTGGCAGGGTATTTAATCTTTCTGTTTTCATTTTTTCCATGAACGAAAAATCGCGATTCTTAGTCATAGTTTGAATTTCCAGAATATCCGCTTTCAATTGACCAGTGACAGGAAGCAAAGCCTGGACGGCTTTCAAACCTTCTTCTGAGAATGCTTCGTTTAAAATTTTAGAATTTCTTGTTAAATCTCCGCCCATTTTCTTATTGATCTCATCAATCATATCCGGAACGGATTTCAGTTTTCCTTTTGTATCGAACGCAGAAAGGCCAAGCTTCTGCATACCTTCAACCGATTTGGATAGAAAAGCCCGCAACGATGTTCCTGCGGTACTGGCAATATTTGTATTCAGTAAAGTTCCGATGACAGCTGATTGCTCTTCGAGAGAAATTCTCATACTTGCACCCGTTGAACCTAGAGTAGTCATAGCTTGCTCTATGGTTTGTCCATCCGCACGGAATTTGTTTGCAGCCCATGAAATATTATTGGCTATAATTTTTCCGAATGTGAGATTATCAAATTTCTTATCCTTGTCCAGGATCGGATCCATTCCTTCAGAATATATTTTCCTGAATTGGTGGTAGGTCATACCAAACAGTTTACTCATCTGTTCGAAATTTCCTTTTGTGGCCAACGTTGCATCCGCTACGGATTCCGTGAAACCTGAAAGCTCTGCATCATTTAAAGTTGATACTGCAGATTTTATATCGTAAACACCGGTGAGGAGTGCCTCTTTTGTAATACCTGTTGCAATGGAAAGTCTATATGCACTCTCAGTTATACGATCAACTTCGGGTTGAGTCATTCCGAGAGATCGGATATCTCCCTCGAGCTGTGAGGTCTGCATTCGGGCATTCAGAAAATAGCCTGTCATCAACCCGGCAGAGACACCGAGTGCAAGAATAACGCCTCCCATTTTCATGGTAGACATTGCACGATCCATCTTAATCACATCTTCATGCGTGTCGCCTAACGTTTTGCGGAGTTTATTCCAGTTATTTTTTACTTCATCGATTTTATTCGATGCCAGATCTTTCAGAGAAAGAACCAGGCCTAATTGAAAAACTCCGTCCAATTTTAATCTCCGTTAAACGCCTTGACTATTGCTCGTGCCATTGTCATTTTTTCCACATGCTGAATGAATTCTACTTCGGCTGCGATTGTGAAAATGTAATCGTCTCTTTTTTCGTAACACCAGGGATCATCATCTGAATCAAGCCTGGGCAATTCTATTTTCCTTCCGGGGAAATAGTGCTGGAATAAACATTCCAATGCACCATCTCCCTGAAGGAGAGCCTGGTATTTCTGCCCTACGGCTTTTTTGTAGTGACTTCCTGTGAAATGCCTGCCAGTTCTGCGATTTTATTTCCAAGTGGAATATATAATCCTGTCGCACCTTCGGAAACCCAGGACTCTACGACATCAATCGAAGGCCAGAGAATACATTTTCCAACAATCCTTCGACCCGTATCAGTTGGTCCGAGTTTTTTATCCTTAACGATGTCATCAAGTAATGCGTTACTCGGAACTCTTGAAATAATCATTCTTACTTCCCCGTTCTTTGCATCTCCCGCACTCAGTATGTAGATTCCACCTTTGTTTTCAAATTCCGATTTGAAAACTGCGATAGGCTCTTTATACTTCTCGAGGAATTCGTCATCGATTTCCTGATATGACGTTGGAAGCTTTTTAAAAGCATCCAGCAACTTTTCGTCATGTAAAATAATTGGATTGATATTCATCTCGTTTCTCTCCTTATACGAATGCCAAAATTGGAATACTCAACAGCTGCATTTCAAGAGGCACTTCAACCGCTCCCGATGCTCCGCTTTTGAAATCCGAACTATACTTACTGATCATAGTCAGTGGTGCGGTATATGTGAAATCAGGCCGACCCTCTGCAGAGATCCGTCCTACCAGTGGAGCCGGTGGAAGTTTTTCCAAAAGCCCGCCAAACGGAGAGGCAAGAAGAACCAGCTTTTCCATTTCTTCGAAAAGCAAAGTGACTTTCAAATCCCGTTTGTAGTTTTTCCTTGTATACCCCACGATCTCACCTGATTTTCCATAGGTTAATTCTATCTCACAAGCGTGATCGAAACCGAAGGAGCTGAAATTTATCATTTCGTATCCGAAGAGTTTCAGAGACAATCCACTGAAACTATAATTTTCCTTTACAACTGTTCCTGCATCTGTTGATCCCATTTTATCCTCCTGTTATTTCGCTGCTGCGTAAGATGTTTCCCATTCAATAGCTGCAATTCTGTCGGCTATGAACATTTTCAATTTGGCCTTAAGAACCCGATCAACCTTGAAAGTATCGTCCGGATCGAGAACAATTTCATGACCGGAGATCTCTGCTCTTCCGGGTGCTTCCATCTCTGCAGAAATTTTACTATCGATTGTAGCCTTAAGAAAATCCAGACCGCCTGAACCGGAATTGGCTTCTGTATCCTGATTCAAAAAGGGAAGTGATTCACG
>JAIOQL010000175.1 GCA_021413405.1 Leptospira sp. | reverse complement strand
TGTTTTTCAAGAATCCTCTCTATCCAGAGCATTGCCCCAAGGAATGCCCCCCAGAGCAGATAAGTTATGTTTGCTCCATGCCAGAGACCACCGAGACTCATGGTGATCATCATATTCAGATTTGACCAGAAAAATCCACGTTTGTTTCCACCGAGCGGAATATAGAGATAATCACGGAGCCAGGTTGAAAGCGTTATGTGCCATCGCGCCCACAGATCCCGGAAAGAAGGAGACAGGAGTGGTCCATGAAAATTTTCAGGGATTTCAAATCCTGTAAGTTTTGCAAGCCCCCTGGCCATATCAGTATAACCGCTGAAATCGCAATAGACCTGGCTCATAAACGCAAGGCATCCGATGGCAAGTGAAAGGGAATCGAATTTCGAAGGGTCCTGGTAAAGCGGGGCAATGATCGGAGAAATATTATCTGCGATCACTACTTTCTTAAAAAGCCCTGACATCAGAAGCATGAGTCCCCTATGAACAGAATCCGCATTGATTTTCGGATTGTTTAATTGCGGAAGAAAATCTTCCGTCCTCATGATAGGGCCTGCGATCAATTGTGGAAAAAATATAATGAAAATAAAATAATCCTGCATTGATATTGGCGTTTTCAGTTTATCGCGATGAACATCCACCTGCAAAGCAATGAGCTGGAATGTGTAAAAACTGATGGCAAGCGGAAGAACAATACTTACTGTCATTCCTGTTTCTTTGAAAAAAGGATTCTTAGTGATAAAATAGAAAGAATCCATGAAAAAATAGAAATATTTGAACAGGAAGAGATTGATGAGATTCAGAATCACGATGAGTCTGATCAGTCCAAGAGTCTCTTTGTTCCGGGATTTATATTCGAAAAGTTTTTGTGTCAGAAGAAAATTTACGAATATGACAAGGAGAAAGTGAACTGTAACTGCAAGACTGAAATAGGAATAGAAGACCACAGAAGAAATCAGTAGAACATGTTTCTTCAGCCTGTTATTTACATTCCAGTAAATACTGTATGTAAGGATAAAAAGAAGCAGGAATGGAATAGAATTAAAAAGCATTTTTCTGTTATGGGGCCCAGAGATACATAAATCTTGCTTCCACTTTGGTTTTAATGATCTTATTCAGCAAAGTTTCTTCCTGGAAATTCTCAGTGACTGTTGAATAAATATTCCTGACCGGCTTCTTGGATGTGTTCAGAATAATCAGCCTCGGATTCTCATTGTCAGCAGATTTTTTGTAATTACTCTGCTTCATGACTTCAGGGATTATTTCGTCAAAATAGACTATTTTATCCACAAGACCGTTTTGCACTGCCTGGTCCGCAGAGTAGATGCGGCCATCGCATAACGCACGAAGCACATCTTCTTTAATGTTTGGCCTGCCTTCCTTAACGACTGTGAAGAACCTGTGAAAAAGGCTATCGACAATTGACTGCAGAATTTTCTTTTGCTCCGGTCCTGGTTCAGTGAAAGGTGAACCCAATCCTTTGTTTGCCCCGGAAGTGTAGGACATATCTTTTATCCCAAGTTTCCCGAGACCATCTTTGAAATTGAGTCCCTGCATGATCACGCCGATTGAACCGGTTACAGAGGTTGGATGAGCCGCGATAAAATCGGAAGACATTGCAACGTAGTAGGCTCCACTCGCAGCCGTATCCATGAATATTGACACGACCGGAATGTTGTTTTTTTTCCGGAAATTTTTGATTTCATTGAAGATGACATCACTTGCCGTAACAGTTCCACCCGGAGAGTTTATTTTCAGAATGATCGCCCTGATGTTCTTGTCGATTTCTGCCCTTTTCAATTGCTCTTTAATTTTTGAAACCATAGAATCTGATTTGGTTCCAAAAAAGCTGACCTCCGAGGGACTATCCGAAATTACTCCTTCGATAGGGATGATAAGAATTTTATCCTTATCAGTTCCAGAAACAACCTGTTCGGTTAATTCACCGCCAGAATCCGACCCCGGCCCGGTAATTGGTGCATACACGAAACAATTGGAATAAAAATATATCCCATAAATTAGAATCAGCATTTTCAATAATTTCATACTTTACCTTTTTAGCAGTCCGTCTTTCAGATCCAGAAGCTTTTTTTCCTGTTCCTTCATTTTAGTTTCGAGGATATTGCAATACTTTTGAAATTCTTCTTCACGAATTCCTTTCGGAACAAACATGGGTTCGGAATAATCGATGTAATGCCTTGCGCCAAATTTCGGAAATCTTTGTTTATCCCAGCTTTTTGCCTCATAATATCTGTCGAAGACCGTATTAAACATAACAATCGGAAGGCCCGTCATAGAAGCAATCTGAATTACTCCCGGTTGAACAGTGTAAACAGGCCCCCGGGGACCATCCGGAGTAAAAATGGGAGCACAATTCTGACTGATTTTTTTGAGGAGTCCCCTCAACGCGCTGGCACCACCTTTGCTTGTTGATCCACGGACTGACTTCATCTGGAAACGCAGAAATGTTTCGTAAATCAGTTCCCCGTCTTTCGAACGGGAAACAAGTGGTGTAGTCACGATCCCGCGTTTCTTTTGGAGATATCCTGAAACATGGGATGTCATCGAAAGAATCTGGTTGTGCCATCCGGCAAAAATAAATCCGGATTTTTGAATAAAAAGCTTCTCAGTGTCCGGAGGAATGCGGATCTCTTCAACCCTGATGAAAAAATACCAGAACTCCAGAATGACCCTGATCAGATAACTGAGAATTTTAGATTTCATCAGAATATTCAGTGGAAATTTGAATTTTAGAAAATATGATTTTCCGGAAAAAGAATTTCGGAATTTTTCACTTCCCTGTCGAGCATCGTTTGTATATCTGTTTTTAGTCTTGCGGTCATCCGGTCGACAGATGCTTTCTTGTCTTTTTTATATTCTTCATAATATTCTCCCAGCCGGAACGGTTTTGCGAAATGAACATATGCGTTATGCGGTCTTGGTGCCTTTTTACCGAGAAGTTCATTTTCAAATCTGTAGATCCATTCATAGATCCGTTCCGCGGAAGGAAAAGCTGTGATATAATCAGTTTTTACTGCGATGAAATCATAGGCCCTCTGGCAGGCAAGACGAGCCCACCTCGCAGCATCCATTGGGGGAAGTTCATTTTTGGGATCTGGAAGACCGATCAGCACCATTTCGATTGTTGTGAGAATTTTCCTGAGTTTATCGATAGCATGATCTTTTTCGTTCCACTTTTTAATCTCAATTTTTTCGGCAATGTTATTGAGTATCGCATGACGCAGATGCCCGACACGGAAATCGAAAGATTCATCTTCTTTGACCCGGACGTGAAATTCTTTTTCAGCACGCTCCACGAGTCTTTTTCCGACCGAAAGAAGCCTGTGCACTACATCTTTTCCTTTTTTTCCTATGCCGAGCAGGTCTTCCATGACTTCGAGTGACCTGTCCACATCCGACTGAATCTTTTCTTTTGCGCCATTCATCCTGTATTTTACAAACGCAGGTAGAACTGTAATGTCAGCATCCGGTTCGTTTTTCCGGGCATCCTCAAGACCCCAGAATCCAAGCTGGGAAACACCCGGCTGGAAAGGTAAAAGATTATCATTTTCCGCCCCTGTTGGTTCACCTTCCGGAAAAAGAACAAGCTTTCCACCCGGCGCAGAAAGAATCGACCTCGTTGTTCTCAAAGATTCCCGGTCTGCTGTGCCGGCAAGCACTGAAAATGCCCCGACGCTCTGGATAAATTCTCCTACGATTCCGGCTCCCCACGAAAATACTTCGCGGGCCGCCATATAATGAAAACGGGTATACATTGTATTTGCTACTGTGTATGCAATAGGGGGTTCCTGTTGCGAGGGATGATTTGAAATATAAATCAACCGGTCACCTCTCAGTGAGCGGATCATTTTTTTATCTTCCTCGAGGATGACTACCTCATCTATGTTGTGGATCGTTTTCAATAGAACAGGCATCGCAAGATCCGTGAACCAAACAACGGGATAATTGAATTTGGGCGGGATGAATGATTCTATTGACATAAACCGAACTTTAAATATTTATTCAAAACAATCAAGTAAGATTTTGCAAGGATGACATTATGGCGTTAATAGAAGAATTTGAAAACCAGGGAAGCACATTGTTCCGCTACCGTTCCTACGTTCCACTCGTGATCATTCTCATTTCAATCTTTTTTCTGCCTGACTACAAATATCCCGGCTATAGTTATGAATCGCATCTGATTTATGGTGCGGTATGTTTTGGAGTCAGCATTTTTGGTCTCATCATACGATGCATTACAATAGGTTATGCGCCGGGCAGGACATCGGGAAGAAACACCAAAGAACAGATCGCTGACGTTGTCAATCAAACCGGGATCTATTCATTGATCCGCCATCCGCTCTATGTCGGAAATTTCTTTATGTTTTTCGGAATCGTCCTGTTCCTGATGAGTCTCTCCATGTGTATCGTATTTATTCTATTCTACTGGTTCTACTATGAACGGATCATGTTCACAGAAGAGCAATTTCTCCGAAAAAAATTCGGTGACGAATACCTGGCATGGGCAAACAAAACCCCTGCCCTCATCCCAAATTTCAAAAACTACAGAAGTCCATCGCTTTCCTTCTCATTCCGCAATATTCTCAAACGCGAGTATGCAGGCCTCTTCGGAGTGGTGGTCTTTTTTACGTTATACGACCTTGCAATGATATATTTCAACGAACCGGAACTTGGCCTGAATGCCTGGCCATATCTCTTCAAACCTGTTCACGCCTGGTTTTTCGGGGCCGGGCTGATTTTCTACGTAATCATCCGGATCATTGTAAAAACAACAAAACTCCTCGAAGTGGAAGGAAGATAAGGATTTAAATGATCTACCGGGCGAACCCGTTCGCTTTTTTGCATTAGATCCACCTTTTTCTGCCGTAGAATAAACTCCTGTACCAGAACGGTCGGGCCCGCCCCTCCCGTCATGGCAAAAGTAAAGATTTGGCTGGTTAAACTGCTGAACCATGACGCCGGGTTGGTCCCTTTCGCAACAACATTCCGGATGCACCATTATAATAGTTCAATCCGACCATTGCAAACAGGAATTGATCGGGGCTGGAATCCGGGACAATAGAATTCATAAAAAATAATCCCGGGAACATCCAGGTAATACAAAAATCAGTCTATACTATATGGGGTATACTATATAGGAGGATATATGAATAAAGAAACAAATGATCAGTCATTCAAAAAAGATGTAATTGAATCAGACCTGCCGGTTCTGGTTGATTTCTGGGCACCATGGTGCGGACCGTGCCGCATGCTTGGACCAATGATTGAAAAAGTTGGCAATCAGGTTCAAAATAGCGCAAAGGTCTACAAGCTGAACGTGGATCAGAATCCGGCTACCGCCCGGGAATATGGAATTAGTGCGATTCCAACGGTCATCGTTTTTAAAGGCGGAAAGATCCACAAAAAGTTGATTGGAGTGCAGAGCGAACGTAATTACATCGAAGCACTAAAGTGAAATGAGAAAATTGTAGCGTTTGCTTTGAAGTTACTGTAAAAAAATGCGGGGGAAGATTAAACAGATGAGAGCTGTTAATAAACCAGGTCTCTCCCGCGTTTAGATATCCTTAACCATCCGTGACAGGAAGAGCCGGATCTTCATACGAATTAAATTCGCATTCGGGAAAACGTCTGCACATATAATAAATTTTTCCCTTTCTCGTAGCCTTCCGGATCACTTCTCCCTTTTTGCAGAGAGGACAAAGTTTTCCTGGGTCTGTCATTGCTTTCTTTGTCAATTCTTTGGACTTTCTTTTTTGCCGGCTAACGGCTACGTGCTCTGAAAAAGTCCGGTAAAATTCCGTTAGCATTGGAAGTCTTTCCAGTTTCCCTTCTGCAATCCGGTCGAGCTTTTTTTCCATCTCTTTTGTAAACGAATCATCAATCAGATATGCAAAACCTTCCATCATTTCGGAATTTACTGCAATGCCAAGTGACAATGGATAGAAATTCTTTTTTTCTTTTATGATATATTTTCGTTTCAAGAGCGTTTCGATTGTAGGCGAATAGGTAGATGGCCTGCCAATTCCCGTTTTTTCCAGTTTTCGCACCAGCCCCGATTCCGTAAAACGCATAGGGGGTTCCGTAAATTTCCGGGTAGGGTTTAATTCCAGCAAACGGAGTTTGTCTTTTGCAGAGATCCCGGATAGAACCGGTTTTTCCTTATTTTCATTTCCGGATTTCCCTTCGAGAGCGGTGAACCCCCGGAAGGTAACATCCCTCGCAGATGCAATGAAAGAATACTTTTCATAATCGGCAATGATTGTGATATTCACTCCCTCCTCTGGTGCCATTTGTGATGCAACAAACCTGTTCCAGATCAATGAATAAAGCAATGCCTGTTCCTTTGTCAGAAATTTTCCGGCTTTCTCCGGTGTTAGAGAAATATCCACAGGCCTGATCGCTTCATGCGCATCCTGCGCGCCTGCTTTCTTTTTGAATTCCACGTTATTTTTTTTCATGAATTCAGAACCGAAGTTTTTTCGTATGTATTTACTGGCTGAATCCGAAGCGTCATTGCTGATTCTCGTTGAATCCGTCCGCATATAGGTAATGATTCCTGACCGGCCTACAGGTCCGCCCGTTTCAATACCTTCATAGAGATCCTGGGCAATCTTCATCGTTTTTTTCGTCGCAAATGAAAGCCTTGAGGCTGCGTCCTGCTGAAGAGAAGCCGTTATGAAAGGTGGGGGTGGAAAACGTTTTTTGTTTATCCGGTTCACTTGCACGACCTCGAGGTAGACCGGTCTCCCCGGTTTTTTTCCGGTTTCGGCTGATATATGGAAATCCCTCAGAATCCCCGTTACTTCTTTCCCGTTTTTAATTTCCGCTTTCTTTTTTTCAATTTCAGAAAGGGAGAATTCTATTTTCATCCCGGTGCCAGTTTCTGCTACGGCCCCGATATCCCAGTATTCTTCGGGGATAAAGGAAGAAATTTCTATTTCCCGTTCACAAATCCATTTCAGCACAACGGATTGAACCCTCCCGGCTGAAAGACCAGGGCGGATTTTCTTCCACAAAACCGGGCTGATCATATATCCCACAAGCCGGTCCAGTATCCGTCTCGCAAATTGTGACTCTACTACATTGTTATCAATTTCCCCGGGAGATGAAAGAGCCGAGAGAACTGCCTGCTTTGTAACTTCACGAAACCGGACCCGGCGAATTTTCTTGAATTTATTTTTCAGAAAACTGGAAAGGTGAAAACTGATAGCCTCTCCTTCCCTGTCCGGATCCATTGCTAAAATCAATTCGTTATGCGACTTTGAGAGATCAAAAAATCTTCGCAATGTAGCGACCGATTTTTTGAGAGGAACAAACTCCGGCTCAAATCTGTTTTCAACCGATACACCAAGTGAATTCTCCGGAAGATCCATCATATGTCCAAAAGAAGCTTCAATTGTAAATCCGGAAGGGCAGTAATTCATCAAAGTCTTTGCTTTCGAAGGGGATTCTACGATCAGCAAGGTTTTATTTTTAGTTTTCAATAGATCTTTTTTGTTTCGACATTCAAAAACGCCATCTCGCCGGAGAAGAGGCGTTGTGAAACCTTCCGGAAGGAACTGAAAACGGGTTATGCGTTTTCACCGGGCTGAAGCCCGATCGTTGTGTTTGTCCGGAATTTTGCTGACCATATCCGGCGTTTCCATAATAGGCCGATCCACGATTGTAATAGGAATTCCCATAACAGTTAGAATATTGGTTGTAGGGATTATTTGCACATCCATAGGGTTCGGGTTGCTGGTAATTACCGTCCTGGTCGTAATACGTCCCCGAAACACAATCAGCAAAGATCAGTAAAAGGCCTGCATTAAAAGCAACCGTTCTTCCCATGATCTTTGAGATTTCGTTAGTTTTCTTAATAGAGCAAGAATAAAAAATATCATTGATCCCCCCGGAAAAATAAAAACACTTTAAAAGTGGCTCTCAAGAAAGAAACGGGAATTGTAGTCCAATCCAGGAATATTGCGGATGCTGACTCCATGATCACGCTTTTGGGGAAAACAGGTCCAAAACAAAAATTTCTCATCCGTGGGCTAAGGAAAAGCCGCAGACGCCCCATTGCAGCGGCGGAAACAGGATCTATAATTTCGATAGACTATTACTCCCATTCTCAACGGGAGATTCTCAACGTAAAAGAAGTTTCACTTCTCGAAAGATTTGAAAAAATAAAATCATCCTACGGGGGGTTTTTACTAGTAAGTTATATGGCGGAATTCGCGGACAGAATTCTTCCGGAAGGAGAAACACATGAAAAAATGTTCCTGTTGTTTGAGCAGGCGATGAATTCACTGGAAAAAGAAGGATACTTTCCGCTCCTGCTTCCGGTATTCAAATTAAGAATCCTTCACTATTCAGGTGTGCTACCAAAAGAATTTTATTGCTCTTCGTGCGGCGAGAATATCCTCGATAAGAAAACCGCCTATTTCAACCCGCAAAATTTTGAAATTCACTGTGGAGATTGTCACGCAATACCAAAAAATAACATTGAAATTATCCGCTTCCTCGTCAAAGTAAGCAGAACAAGTTTTCAGGATCTGAAAGAAGCAAATGTTCCCGATAGCATCATCCAGGACACAGATTTTTTTCTGAACGGATGCATACGGAATTACCTGAACATCAGCCTGAAAACATCGGATATGTTTTACAAATCTCTGGGAAAAAACTATGAACTTCCTGTATAAGACTTCCATACTAATTTTTGTTTTTACTTCAGTCCTGTCGCTGATTGTGTTGAATATGAACTGGGGAAAACGTCCGGCAATTGAGCAAAAAAAAATCACTCCTGCTTCCGAAATCCAGAAACCGCCAGTAAATATTTTCTTTACTCTCATGGATCTAAAAACGAGGGTAATTGCAGATTTTGAAGCGGATTTCAAGACCAGGAAAAAAATAAAAATATACAATGAATGAAAACAAACTTTTAAAAAACATAGTTCTAAATTATCTCAGGGAAGCAATTTCCGGATACATACACGATTCAAAAAAAGAAATTCTCTACGGGGATTTAAAAATCAGAATCGAATATTCAAGAGATGAAAAATTCGGAGATTATTCTTCGCCGGTTGCACTCGAGAATAAATCCATATTCGGCGAAAACCCGAAAACAACCGCCGAAGAAATAATAAAGAGAATTCCGGGAGACAGTTTTGAGTCGGTCAGTTTCTCTCCTCCGGGATTCATCAATTTCCGAATAGGAAAGTCTTTCCTGATCTCCTACCTCCAGGAAACAGTAATGTCGCCTGTTGCATCAAATATTTTTGCAAAATCGGACAAAACGGAAAAGATTATTTTCGAATTTGTCAGTGCCAATCCAACCGGGCCCCTGAACATTGTTTCAGCGAGAGCCGCAGCAGTGGGAGATTCAATCTGTAATCTTCTTTCGAAAGCCGGGCACGAGGTTCAAAGGGAATTTTATGTGAACGATTTCGGAAACCAGGTGTTCCTTCTCGGAGTGTCCTGTCTTGCGCGACTAAGAGAAATCCTCGGTGAGCCTGTAAAAATCGAAGAGGAAGGGGAAAACCCCGGCTTGGAAGAAATCCTCCGGGAAAATATTATCCCAATGGAAGGATATCGTGGAGAATACATTTCGGCAATTGCACGCTCTGTCTACTCATCCCCCGAAAAGAAAAACGAAATCGATAGCCACATCGCTAAAAAGGAATACAAAATTCTTGCAGAAAAATTCTCTGATTGGGCAGTGGAGGCAAACCTAGGGAGCCAGAAAGAGGACCTCATTTCTTTTGGTGTAAAATTTGATAATTTTTACAGTGAAAAAGCACTTCATGAAAACGGAAAAGTACCGGCCGCCCTCAAATCTTTACAAAAATCAGGAGATACGAAAACAGAAGAAGGAAAGGAAATTTTTATTTCCACTAAATTCGGAGACGATAAAGACCGCGTTATAGTCCGGGATGATGGAAGACCGACTTATCTCCTCGCAGACATCGCCTATCATCTTTCAAAAATCGAACGTGGATTCACGAAATTAATCAACATCTGGGGACCCGATCACCACGGTTACATTGCAAGATTAAAGGGTGCTCTCATATCCCTGGGATATCCCAA
>JAIOQL010000174.1 GCA_021413405.1 Leptospira sp. | reverse complement strand
TCTTCAGTCACCTGAATCTCCCCCGGAATTCCATGTGACTCCATCCGCGATGCTGTATTTACCGTGTCTCCCCAAATGTCATATAGAAATTTACTTGTACCGATTACACCGGCCACCACTGATCCTGAATGGAGTCCGATCCGTATATCCAGTGGTCCAAGACCGGAAGTGTTTATTTCGCGGATTGCCGCTACCATGTCAAGAGACAGCCGGGCCATCAACTCCGGATGATTATCTGTTCCATCCGGTATCCCGGCAACCGCCATATATGCGTCGCCAATTGTTTTGATTTTTTCAGCTCCTGATCTCTCTGTCAATGCATCGAATTGCGAAAAAATTTCGTTAAGAAGTGAAACGACTTCAACAGGTGGAACTTTTGCTGAAAGAGAAGTGAACCCCACGATATCAGCGAATAAAATCGTGACTGTTGCATGATGATCTGCAATAGTTTTTTCGCCATTTTTCAGTCTTTCAGCGATTGACGCAGGCAGCATATTCAGCAACAGCCGTTCAGATTTTTCGCGTTCTATTTCAAGTTTTCTTTGCTGGTCTTCTATGATCCTTGTTTTCAAAAATAATTCCCTGGAGATATTTTCCAGTGCATATCCTCCGGCGAGCGCAAAAAGCTCCGCAGTCCAGACGGCAAATGTTGAAACCCATTTTTCTTCGAAAGAATAAGTTGTAGATAAAACGACAAGAACCTGGTATGGAATCAGAAACAAAAGAGTTCCGATCATTCCGATGAGGAATCGCAGGCGGAGCAAAAGAAATGCGAATATGCAAATAAGAGTAAGAGCAAAAACGGTCAGAAATGGATGATGAAGAGTAATGTGCCCCAGATATACAGTGTGAAGACCGGCAACAGTATTCCCTAATGAACTAAAGAACTGCAAGCGCCCGTAAAAGCGTGGAAAGAAAGAAATATAAATCTGGAGAAAAAATACAGGATAAAGAATAAATCCTATAAGATATGCGATCTCAATTGCCTTAACCGGGAACAGAAAAAAGCACAGCACTCCGAATGTAGTCCAGCTGAGGATAGATAGCTCTATTGCAATCCGCGCCAGTTTTGCAGTGTCTTCATCGTGAAAATAAAGAAATGCTTTTTCCTCATTTTTATCAGGAAATCCCCGGATCATCCATAAGAATTTTTCTGGCATGATTTAAAAGTTATTTCAATTCCCCGCGCAATTGTCACTCAGAATACAGGAAAATAAATTACTTGCGTGAAACAAATTCACAGTTCTAAATATCACGAAGGAATCAAAATATTAATGGAAAAAGAATTATTCATGTCTTCAGAACTAAAGATAGCCGAAAAACGAACGGTTCAGATCGGTCTGAGCTCAATCCTCGTTTG
>JAIOQL010000173.1 GCA_021413405.1 Leptospira sp. | reverse complement strand
CCGTCTAACGCACCATCCGAAGACTCCCTGACTATTCCGTCAGCGATTGCATGGACAGGAACCCCGAATCCGAAATAACTTTCGTTACCTCCATTCTCTTTTCCTTCTATCAATGGCTTTCCTTTTTCATTTACCGGTACGAAATCATAACAGTATTTTTCATATCCGCTATGGGTTCCACCTCCATCAAATTCGGACGCAACTATGAATTTTCCATGTAACGGAAGAGAAACTCCTGACAAACGCGGACGACCCGGATTGTTCTTTTCGAAAATTTCCATTCCGGTTCGCAAAAACTGATTGGCTTCTTCTTTTGTTTTTTCTGAATTTATCGCCTTTTCCCGCTTCATTCTATGCTGCAATTTATTCAAAGTGCTTCCAATGAATATGTAAAGCTGATCTTCTTTCGGAAATTTTTTCAATTGCGATTTAAAATAATCCGCCAGCGGTTCAAAATCTTCCGTATAGTCGGTGAGCCTGATTATTGCCTGGTAGAACGGAATGTTTTCCCGGAAACTATTAACATAATAGGTTTCAATTTCTGATTTCAAACCCGTCGCTTCGGTTTGATTTCCCGAGGCTAATAACCGCCTGATTTTTTCATTGTAAAGATTCCCAAGACTGGTTCTCCCCCATTTATTCAGCGGATCGCGCTTCAGCGTTTTTTTTATCAGAACTTCGGCAGATGCAAAGTTTCCTGACTGCCTTTGTTTTTCTGAATATTCCAGGTAAGCAAAATTCAGTTGGTCGCCAAACTGTTTATTCTTTTTATATTCCTGTTCTGCCTTTTCAAAATGCTCTATTGATTTTTCAAATCTCTGATTCAGTCTCAAAGCAATTCCATACCAGAGAGATGACCACTCATTTTGCGAAAGCTTAAATGCCTCTTCTGCAGGGGGAAGCGGATCGAACGAAAAATTTTCTCTTTTATAACCGGCTTTCTGGTATTCGGCATCAAGTGTCGCAATGATTGAATAGGAAAAAGAATCCTTTACACCTTTGTCTTCCGGCCAGCGTATAAATGCTTTCCTCGAAATTTCAAGGGCCATTTCCGGTTTTTTTAAATTCCTGAGAACCCAGGAATAGCTTCCATAAAAATCCTTTTCATCCGGATATTCACCGATAGCTTTCTGTAAATATTTTTCGGCGGAAATCCAGTCTGAAGAATTTGTTTCTTTCTGAATTTTGCTCCAATGCTCAGAAACAGATTCCGAATATACCGGAGAAAGAAGGCTGAATAAAATAATAATAAAAATCATCTGAGTGATTTCATGAGAGCGATTAATCCGTCTTGAGAACAGCGAGAAACGCCTCCTGCGGAATTTCAACATTTCCAAATTGTTTCATACGTTTTTTTCCTTCTTTCTGTTTATCAAGAAGTTTCCTTTTCCTGGAGATATCCCCGCCATAACATTTTGCAGTAACGTTTTTTCTGACAGCCGAAATACTTTCGCGACCGATAATCTTTGCACCAACTGCCGC
>JAIOQL010000172.1 GCA_021413405.1 Leptospira sp. | reverse complement strand
TGCACCGGAGAACTTTCCAGGAACAGAACTGTCGGATTTCGGATCGGGAAAGGCGAGAAGTTAGCAGATATCCTGCAACAAAGTCGGATGGTTGCAGAAGGAGTTCTCACTTCAAAAAGTGCATATGAACTTTCTAAGAAACTTGAAGTAGAGACTCCGATCATTGAACAGGTTTATGAAGTTTTGCACATGGGCAAGGACGCCGCATCCGCTGTGGAGATCCTGATGACCAGGGAATTGAAATCGGAGGCGATGTAATCAGTCCTCCGGTTCCGTTAAGAATTACCAATAGAAAAAGGAAAATGTCATGACAGTAAAAAATTTTAAGGAAAGATTCGGGGGAGCTGCGCTTGTCACAGGTGCGTCAGGCGGTCTCGGTGAAGAATTTGCAAGGCAACTGGCTTTCCGCGGAATGGATATTGTTCTTGTTGCCAGAACCGGGGCTAAACTGGAATCTCTGGCGAAAGAACTTAAGGGGAAATACGGAGTAAATGCAACAGTCATTGTCCAGGACCTCACTGCGGCAGATTGTGCAAAGAAGATAAAAACCCAATTGTCTTCGAAGAAAATTTCCGTTGGATTACTCGTGAACAATGCAGGCTATGGAAGTCATGGATTTTTGCACACTCTCGATGGAGAGAATGAAATCAGAATGTTGGAATTAAATTGCAGGACCCCATTGGCGTTAACAATTGCTTTTGCCCCGGAAATGGTAAAGAGAAGAAAGGGCGGGATAATTTTTCTTGCGAGTATAGGTGCATACCAGCCGAATCCTGCTTTTGCAAACTATGGAGCAACAAAAGCATACAATCTTATGCTTGGTGAATCTCTCTGGTCGGAGCTTAGACCATTTGGAATTGATGTCATTGCACTTTCACCGGGATTTACAAAAACAAATTTTCAGGAAGCCGGAGATGTTCATATCAAGGCAACAGGTGGATGGGCGGAACCAGCTGATGTCGTACGACGCTGTCTGAATAAAATCGGGAAAAAACCCTCTACAATTTATGGATTCAGGAACTGGCTTCTGGCTTTTTCGTTGAGGTTTACTCCAAGAAGGCTCGTTATTATGATTTCAGCACTGGTAAGTAAGCCGGCAAAATAGAGCTTAGACCCGGATCTTTAAAATTTCATTTGACGTAACATATATTAACTTTTATTTTGTATAGCATGAAGGAACTTACAGATAAACAACAAGCGGTGCTCAAATTTATAACGCATATCATCAGGGAACGTGGCTTTCCGCCAACCATCCGTGAAATCGGAGATGAATTTGAAATTACCGCTAAAGGTGCATACGATCACCTGAAAGCGATTGAAAAAAAAGGATATCTGAAGACATCCAAAAATCAATCGAGGGCTATCGAACTGTTAAGACACAATGCAGAAGATATAGTTCCTGTTCGTGCGATGAGTGTTCCTCTGATCGGACGTGTTGCTGCCGGAATGCCTATCCTGGCAGAAGAGAACATCGAGGATTACATTCCTGTCTCCGATGAACTTGCTAAAAGAGGAGTGACCTATGCACTCAGAGTGATCGGCGATTCAATGATTGATGCAGGAATTCAGAATGGGGACATTGCAATCATTCAGAAAAAAGATACAGCAAGAAATGGAGATATAATCGTAGCCCTGGTAGAAGATGAAGCGACTCTTAAAACCTATTTTAAAGAATCTGATCACATCAGGCTGGAACCCAGCAATAGTAAGTATAAGCCAATAAAAACAAAGAAAGCATTGATAATGGGTAAATTAGTCGGACTGTACAGGGTCTACTAAGGATCGATCTCTCAATTCTAAGATTAGGTTTAGATGCGATATTTGATCAAAGATAATCCGTAAAAACTTCTTGATTGGGACAAGCTTCCCGATTGAGAGTATTTAAATGAAGCTTCCGTTAATTATTTTTCTGGCATTTACAGTCTCCTTTTGTGCACCAAAGAAAAAAGAAGTTTCAGATGTGGATCTAAAACGTCTCATTGATCGTATCGCTCAAGTCCGGTTAAGCATGAATCTCGATCTTGAGGAAGGTGCAATCGTAAAGTCTGACAAAGAAATCTTCCTGGAAGCAATTGATGTTCTCCGGCTGGATCCTGATAAGGCCAGGGAAAAAATTAAAACCCTGAATCCAAAATTATATGACCGTATTTCGGGTGAAAATGAAAACTAAGGAAAGAATATTCTGGATGTTTTTGTCTTCTGTCCTGACGATTGGTCTTTTTTATCCATTTGAAAAAATTAAGGCGTTTTCTGAAATTTCAGAAAAGTATCTCCAGGTATTTCACGAAGTTTTAACTCTGATACAATCAGTGTACATCGATCCTCCAAATGAGAAGACAATTCTGATCGGGGCCATTCGCGGAGCAATTTCCAGTGTGGGAGATCCTCACTCCAGATTCCTCAATGAAGAGGAAACAAAAGAATTTAGTGAAGAGTCCCGGGGAAGTTTTGGCGGGCTTGGGATCGAAGTAACGTATTCTGAAGGAGCCCTGCTGGTTATCTCTCCGATTGATGATACTCCGGCAATGCGGGCAGGAATTCAGCCTCAGGATAAAATTATTGAAATCAACGGGAAAAGCACGGACAAACTTTCTCTGACGGAATCAATTAAAATGATGCGCGGAAGCGTTGGAACTTCGATCAATATGAAAATTTTGCGCAAAGGAAGCCGTGAGCCGTTATCCATTTCACTTGTCCGGGAACTGATCAAAATTGAATATCTGAAATCCGCATATATAGAGAAAGAAAACATTGGATTTATACGGCTTTCGCAATTTCTCGGAGAGTCAACAGTCAAAGAATTTGAAAAAATCGTTCTTAATTTTACGAAGCAAAATGTTAAGGGAATCATTATTGATCTTCGTATGAATCCCGGAGGATTTCTGGATCATGCAGTCAAAATGTCTGATCTTTTTTTAAAGCATGATCTTGATATTGTTTCGGTAAAAGGGAAAAACGGAGTTTTGATAAATGTCTTCAAGTCGGTGAACCGGCCGGAAAAGGCTTTGAAAGTTCCCGTCGTTATCTTAATCAATAGTGGTTCGGCCAGTGCATCTGAAATTCTTGCCGGCGCCTTGCAGGATCACAAGCGTGCAAAAATCATCGGTCAGCAGTCATTTGGAAAGGGATCTGTCCAGGAATATTACAAAATATCCAATAAAACAATGATTGCTCTGACGACGCAAAAATATTATACACCAAGCGGAGTTTCGATTCATGGAAAAGGGATCACACCCGATTTGGTCGTTGCTCCCATTTCTCCCGATGAAGACGAAAGGTTTTATCTCGATAGAATTGTAAAACAGAACATATTGAAAGATTTTGTAAAACAGAATCCCGGATATTCAGAAAAAACAATAAAGCTTTTCAAAGAAACAATAGCAAAGAAGGGATACCCGCTTTCTGATAGGATTGTCAGGCTCATTTTAAAAAGAGAAAATAGCTTTGGACAAAAAGCACCGTTATACGACATCGAAATGGATTCACAATTGCAAAAAGCTCTGGATGTTCTAACAAGTTCCTGACAAATTATGATCGGGCTTGGAATCGAAACAAGCTGTGATGAAACATCCATTGGGATAGTCGAGGACGGCAAAAAACAAATTGTTCTTACTTTGTTCAGCCAAATCGAATTGCATTCTGCATTCAAGGGCGTTGTTCCCGAAATTGCTTCCAGGGCTCATCTTGAAAAAATAAACTTCCTTCTTGAAACGGCGCTGGAAGAAAGTGGTCTGAAATTCACTGATCTTGATTACGTTGCGGTCACCGCATATCCGGGCTTATTGGGTTCTCTAATGGTTGGTGCGCAAATGGCTAGGTGCTTAAGCTATGCTCTCGAAATCCCGCTGATTGCTGTGGATCATCTCGAAGCACATCTCAATGTTGTCCGCATGGAAGAGAAGGATATTTCATTCCCATATATCGGAGTCCTGCTTTCCGGTGGAAATTCTGCAATATTCCAGGTGGACGGATTTGGCAATATGAGAACAATTGGGGATACGAAAGACGATGCGCTAGGAGAGGCTTTCGATAAGGTAGCAACACTTCTAAATCTCGGTTATCCGGGCGGGCCCGCCATTGAAGAAAGTGCAAGGCGATTTCAGGGTAAGACCGCTCCCCCGTTTTTTCCTGAACTCCTGAAAGACCTTCCCTCAGATAAAATTCAATTTTCCTACAGTGGGTTGAAAACAGCTGTATTATATTACTTGAAAAAAAATTCGACAAATACCATAAACATAGACGAAGTGGCCTATCATTTTCAGGAAACAGCATTCCAGCTCGTAGAGAAAAATATAAAGCGGGCAGTGAAGCTGACAGGTATCAGAAATGTTATTGCCGCAGGTGGGGTAATGGCAAACGATACTCTACGACAAAGATTGAATAAAGTATCCCAAAAAATGAATTTCAAGTTCAAATATCCCGAAAAGAAAATTCTTTGCACTGACAATGGTGTCATGGTTGCCTGCCTCGGGTATTATCTTTTAAAAGAGGGTAAGCTGGCAGGGATCGATTTTAGAGTTAGTCCATCAAGGCAGGAGATGTAAAATGAAAATTCGTCTTTCTTGGGTACCGAACACCTTATCACTCGGTAATCTTACATTTGGATTTGTTTCAATTCTTGTGGCTTCGGAAGCTGTTTCCGGTTCTGATAACACGCGCGTCTTTCTTCTATCTGGTTTCTTCATAATCCTGGCAGCCATTTTTGACGGCTTTGACGGTATGGTTGCGAGAGCGCTTAATGCAACAAGTGATCTTGGAGCTGAGCTTGATACTTTAGCCGACCTGACTACATTTGGGATTGCTCCGGGAAATCTTGTTTATCACATGATCCTGGAGACTTATAAAGCAGACTTCCTGGGAAAACAGGATCTCGTGCCGTATGGTATGTTCATTGCGGCAATCTTTCCTATTTGTGCTGCATATCGGCTGGCAAGATTCAGTGTCGCCCATGACCCTGCGTCTTTCACCGGGCTTCCTTCTCCTGTCGCCGGTGTTATAGTTGGTCTATTCCCTGTTTGTTTTAACGTAAACAATATCCCGCACATTATAACAGTTCCGGGATTTGTGATCGTCGCCTTGCTAATGGTTTCTACTATTAAATATAGTAAACCCCAGGTTGCGATGCGGGGAAAATTTTCAAGGACAAGAATCATCATTGTTCTCGCGGCACTGGTAATTCTTTTCACTATTATCGGTTGGTCTCAATTCCCATGGCTGCTCTATGGAATTGCAGTATTCTATTTATTTTCCGGTGTAATCAGTTTTATTATTCATCTCATTCAGGAATATAAAGTTTAATACCTGAGTTTATTGAATTTGTGACATGATTTCCCTAAATCATTTTGGAAACAAATATCCGGTTCATTTAGGAATCAAAGAGATCCTGATAATAGTCTTTTTTATTGGAACCTGCTCAGAAACACGAAATCCAATTCTGAAAGATAATGCCGAATTTAATTCTGGAACAATCAAAATTTTTCAATCAGTTCAAAATGACAAAAATGGGTTTCCGAAATTTGAAAATGAAATAAAAGATAAACTTCTATCCAAAGACAATAAATATCGATAAACCATTCAGAATCATTCTGAAAAACACAGGAAACGGGTTGGACGCCGGGATTGATATCGCATCTTCCATGAGATTTGGCGGAGTGAGCTCAGATTGGAAGCGCTCATCCGATTCGGGAACGGCTATAGCACAGTTAGTTGTGATTACTTTTCCTGTAGTCCTAGGCGTATTTACCGGAGCAACTATAGGAATAATCAAATCTATACCTGAATTTGGAAATCAGATTGCAAAGGTATTTGACTCAGATAAAGAAAGGGTTTATAGTTACACGCTTTATGACTATGATGACCAGGAACGTCTGAGTTCGTATTCTATCTTCCTTCCGGCCGAAAAAAACTTCCTTACTGCAAAAATAACTTTTTCCTATAAAGCGAATTCAAAAATTCCTTTCAAAAGCAAAATCGAAAAAATTTAGCGGGCGATGGGACTCGCTTTTCTGACCTCACTTCGTGTTCGGCTCAAAAAGCCATCTTGTTCGCTAAACTTGACATCCTGTCAAGATTCCGGCTACCACGCTCACTACGGGTCGCTAATTGCCGTCGCTCTGCAAGCGTTCGAGCCGATTTATTGTCAGTGGATAGTTTTTGCTTTGAAATTCGAAAAAATTTAGCGGGCGATGGGACTCGAACCCACTCTAGATGCTTGGAAGGCAGCTGTGCTACCGTTACACCACGCCCGCATGAGTTTTATTATAAATTTTGGTGACGGGGTGGGGTCAATACTTTTATACTTTCTCTGTTGCTAATGTGATAGAGTGTAGTAAAATTATGTCTGAAACCCCATTATCAAAATATCGGAGTTTTTACAGGGAACTTACGCGGTACAGAGAAATCCTCAGCATACTCCATTGGGACTCTGAGGTTGTCATGCCGGAGGGAGCAAGACCAAATCGCTCAGAGCAAATATCCCAACTATCAAAACTTTGCCACAAATTATTTACGGGAGAGGAATTCTCAGGATTGATCGATTCTGCAAAAGGTTTCATTGAGAAAAAAGATTTTCCGGATAGAAAACTTCTGGAACGGGAATTTGAGATACTGCAAAGAGATCGTGATAGGGCTTCAAAACTTTCTCCGGAACTAGTCGAAAAATTTTCGCGGATTACAAATCTGGCTCACGGGACATGGGTCTCCGCAAAGAAAAATAAAAGTTTTAAAGAGTTTGAAGCTCCCCTTACAGAAATAGTAGATATTGTAAAAGAAATGGCGGAATGTTATGGATATGCAACGGAAAAATATGACGCTCTTCTTGAGGATTATGAAACCGGGACAAAGGCGGCCTCCCTCGAAATTCTGTTCTCAAATCTGAAAAATTCTCTGATCCCGGTCGTTCAGAAGGCAAAAAAATTTACGAACCCGTTCAAGAATAAAGTTCCGGAAGATTTTCAAAAATCTTTCAATGAAAAATTGCCGGCCCGACTCGGATTGCCAAAATCAATTTCACGCCTTGACATTAGTGCGCATCCATTTTCGACCAGTCTTGGTTCAATGGATAAAAGGATTACGACAAGATATGATCTGTCCGATCCCATTTCGTCCATATTTGGCGTTCTTCATGAGACCGGGCATTCTTTGTATGAAAAAGGTCTTTCGGAGATGCCAGAACCTTTTTCTCCTTTGGCAAGTGCAGTGTCCCTCGGCGTTCACGAATCCCAAAGCCGGCTTTGGGAAAACCAGGTCGGGAGATCAAAACCGTTCTGGGAATTTTATTATCCAAAACTACTAGAAGAGTTTCGCCTAACTTCCCAGGATCTACCTTTTGAAAAACTGTATTCATTTATCAATTCTACGGAAAGATCTAAGATTCGTGTCGAAGCCGACCAGGTAACTTACAATCTTCACATCATCCTGCGTTTTGAAATTGAACGGGAGCTAATTTCAGGTATCCTTAAAGTTAAAGACCTTCCGGAAATCTGGAACGAAAAAATTCAAAAATCCTTTGGGTTGGAGATTGAAAATGATGCGGAAGGGGTGTTGCAGGATGTGCATTGGAGCGGAGGCGCATTCGGATATTTTCCAACGTACACTCTTGGGAATATATATTCCGCACAGCTATTCCATTTTTTTCAAAAATCGCATGAAGGTTTTGCGGAATCAGTCAGGAGGAACGGTGATTTCAGCGATCTTCTT
>JAIOQL010000171.1 GCA_021413405.1 Leptospira sp. | reverse complement strand
AACGCTACCGAAAGTAGAATGAGTTTTTTGAATCCTGCTTTCACTGTGAAACAATTTTATAGCCGTCTTCAATTTTTGCAAGATCGAATCATTCAATTCAGTATTGATTATAAAAAAGATATTCATTCCATCCGAATTCTTCAGCCGTCTTATTTGATACAAATAATAACGGGGTTAGTCTCGGATCCAGTTTTTTAATTGGGGGAAGCTTCCATTTCAGTTCAGAAAGCAGCTTGCTGCCTTTCTTGGTATTGCATTCCTTACAGGCAGTCACTATGTTTTCCCAGGAATTGAAATCGGTAGCTTTGCGGTCTTTTTGTATCTCGGCCCATCTGCTTTTGGGTATTATGTGATCGAGTGTGAGTTTACTGGCCGAAAGCTGTTTTGCACAATAGGAGCAAGTGTGATTGTCCCTGATAAGTATATTTTGTCTTGATAGCCTGATTTTTCTTTTTGGAAGATGATTGTAATTTATTAACAGTATGATCCTCGGAGCGGGGAGTTTAAGTTTTTCGGATCGGATAAACAGGTTGGCTGCTTCTTTTATAATATCTGCTTTTTCCATCAGAACCATACAGATTGCATCCCGGACAGATTTTATGCCAACTGGCATGTATCCGGAATTGAGGACCAGGACTGGCTGACTCAAGACATCCATAAGTGTAAAAAAGGATGCGCCCATAAACTTTGTCCAGCCGTAAAATACTTGCCTATCAGGGATTAAACGATTTCATCGCGATATGGTCAAATTCCGCATATTCGTATTTCTATTTATTATTTTTGCACAAAGTCTTTCTGCATGGGAGCTTGCGAAAGAAAAGAATGATATCCGGGTTTACACAAGGCTAACGGATATTTCGCTCTTCAAAGAATTCAAGGGTATCACAAAAATAAAAGCTCCTGTTTCTGTTCTCGTTTCTCTAATTTCAGATCCGTCATCCTATCAGGACTGGATGCACAATTGTATCGGTGCAAAATTGCTGAAACAGGTAGATTCTACTTCCAGGTATTCACATGTCAGGAATAAATCCCCGTGGCCGGCAAAGAATCGTGATCTCATAGTTTTTTCAGAAATGTCGAAGGATAAATCTACCGGTGAGGTAACGATCCGGTTAAAGGGTGTCCCGGATTTTATCCCGGAACTGGAAGGATTTGTCCGTGTACCAAAAATGAATGGGATGTGGAAATTTAAACCTCTTGGAGATTCAGAAACCGAAGCAGTCTACCAGGTGCTCGCCGATCCGGGTGGAGGATTACCGGTCGTGCTTGTAAACAGTGCTTCGATTGATCTTCCATACAATACTCTTCTGAATTTGCGCGAAAGATTTAAAAACGGGAAAACGGAAAAAAACAACCCGCAGTAAATCATACTTCCTGTGAAAAATTTCCGTTATATTTCGCTTTGTTTTTTTTCGATCCGTTTTTTTATTTGAACGAAAATGTAGAAAGCTATGATTAGAAAGGCGAGAAAAATCATGACTGAAATCTGGCCCTGGTGAACCCAGTTCATCAATAGACCCAGATTTTTTGCTCCGTGGTAGCCAAGGTAGACCCAGATCGGAACGCTTATTGCTGCTGCGAGAAAGTCAGTGGAAAAAAAAATCATCGGGCTGACTCTACGCGAAATTCCTGCCGTCAGAAAAATGGGCATTCTTAGCCCCGGCATAAACCTTCCCATAAACACAACCCACTTCCCATACCGTTCGAATTTTGATTGCACTGTCGCATAACGTTCCGGAGTAACAATTCCTGAAATGAATCTGATCCTGAGAATCCTTTCTCCGTATTTCCTTCCCAGAAGGAAAACGAAACCATCTCCGACGATCACTCCTGCCATTCCGACCGCGAACATTATATGCTCATTTGTGTACCCGAGACCGGATATCACTCCTCCTGCAACGAGAGAAACATCTTCCGGAACCGGCAGTCCGAGCCCGCAAAGGATCAGTACCATGAAAACTGCAGTGTAACCATATTCAGAAAAAAATTTAACAAGATTTGGAAGGGCATCCTGCAAAATGGGCATGATAAAATCCATACAGAGGATAGTTTTTACATTGTGGAAAATCCGTCCGCAACGATTTTTAAAATATGATAAAAAGAATTGAAGACCTTTTTTTGGAAGAAGAGAAAATTCTTGCACCATACGCAATCAGAAGTTCGATGAATGGCGGTCGTATTTTTCCGGAGAAAGAGCATGAACTCAGGCTTCCTTTTCAAAGAGATCGTGACCGGATAATTCATTCCAGGGCTTTCAAGCGGCTCGAATATAAAACCCAGGTTTTTATAAATTCAGAAGGAGACAATTTCAGGACGAGACTTACCCACACACTTGAAGTCGCTGGAATTTCCAGAACAATTGCAACAACACTTGGTCTGAATGTTCAGCTTGCAGAGAGCATTGCGCTCGCTCATGATCTTGGTCATACGCCGTTTGGACATGCGGGTCAGGATAAATTATCGGAATTGATGAAATCCTATGGCGGATTTGAGCATAATAAGCAATCACTCAGAATTGTAAGGAAACTGGAAAACAGATATCCCGGATTTGTAGGTCTCAACTTATGCAGGGAAACATTGAAAGGAATCATGAAGCATGGCGGGGACTATGAAGAATCGGATCTGAATTCAGAAAGGAGTGATGATGGCCCGAGCCTCGAAGCAATGCTCACTGACGTTGCCGACGAAATTGCATACAACAGTCACGATATAGAGGATGGACTTGAAAAAAATCTAATATCGCCTGAACAGCTGAAGGAAGTTCAGATATGGAGAAGAAATATAGGCGAAGCAGAAGCCAGGTTCCGCGACACACCATTGATACTGAAATTGCGTTTTGCGATAAGAAGTGTACTCAACGAAATGGTTGTGGATCTTTTGAAGACAACGGATTCGAATCTGGAGAGGCACAAAGTAAAGGATATTAGATCATTACATTCCGTTTGGCGAACAGGAATCAGGCTAGCTGTCTTTTCGGATTCGATGCAGGAAGATGTATCTGAATTGAAAAAATTTCTGACAGAGAATCTTTACCGTCATTCCGACGTCCTTGCCATGTCACAGAAAGGTCAGGAAATCATTGAAAAGCTTTTTCATTATTTTATCGGTCATCCTGAAATTATTCCGGATTCATACAGACAGCGCATTGAGGAGGAAGGAAAATTCCGGGTGATCTGTGATTATATAGCAGGGATGACTGACCGGTATGCAGAGCAGTTATTTTCCGGGATTTAGGAAACTTTCTGCTTTTTTAGCCAATAACTGGCTGATCTGGTAAGATGCGATCTTGTAGATTGTTTCATCTCCATTTCTTTTTACATAGTAGTAGTCTTTATCTTTTCCGAAAGACGTAATCCGCACGGATCCATCTTTTCCTGTTTTTGTTTTGTAACTGATAGTGAGGTTAAATGGATTTATTTTTTCCAGTTTCAGTTGAACGGTGGATTCAGCAATGTCGTCTGCTTTCAGATCCTGGAGCTTTGTTAGAATTGTCGAAACTTCGCTTTCCTGCGCATTTCCCGATACGGGCTGAATCAGTATCCATTCTTTGTTCACTTTTTTCAGACCATATCCTTTTTTTGCGGAAGTCAGGATTGTGAGACTGAATTCAGTGATGTCGTCAGTGGTGATTCCCGCAGGGGAAAGTCGTTTATTGATAAAGAAATTTTCATCTCCCCGTCCGGTCACGCTTTTGAAATTATCTTCGACAAGATATATTTTCGGGGAATTGTTGAATTTGATGTGTGTATAATTTCCTCGTGGTGTGACAGAGCCGATTAAAAAAAATCCCGATGACGAATTTTCTTTCGTGAAAATTTCAATTTTCATTTCCTCTTCGTTAAATCCAAATCCGGGAGATTTTTCTTCTGATGAAGAAACTACTGTAAATTTTTTTGCACCCAGAATAGATTTTACAAGCAAATTTATTTTTTCTTCATCAGCAAAGAAAATCTTTCCTTCTTTTGATCTGATTTTCCAGTTTTCCTGATCTCTGAAAACTTCGCGTTCAGATCCGGGGATCTTTGTTTTTTGAATAATAATTTTTAAAATTTCAGCTTCTTTAAATGTGAAAAATGGTGATGCCTTCGAGTAGCTGTCCGCAAAAAATGAAAAAGGATCTTTTATCAGGATGACTATAAGCAGTAAAAGTATATTTAGCCCAACAATTGAAAGTGCTTTATTCGTATTTATGAATGTGATTGTGATAGTATAATATTTTTTTAGTGGTTCCATAATTTATTCCGGTTTTTTGCCCGAGTTTCTTTTCTTTAACCTGGAAAATGCCAAAAATCCGATAATGAGCGGCATCGCAAAGACATTG
>JAIOQL010000337.1 GCA_021413405.1 Leptospira sp. | reverse complement strand
TTAGGCCGGATAGGAAAGAGTCACCCGATTGCAGGTTAAGCCCTTCCGAATCAAAGTTTGCAATCTAAACATGTAGAGGCTACACTTGAGCATAATAGGACGTGGGTTCGACTCCCACCGTCTCCAAGTCTTTCTAATTCACGGAAAAATATCCGTAATCAATAAAGTGAGTCGAACGCTTGTCGAGCGACGGACAATAGCGACTCATAGGGAGTGTATTTGTCCGGCAAATTTGCAGGAAGCAAATTTGAGTGAACAAGCCGGCCCGTAGGAAAAAATCAGGAAGATTTTTACCGAAGGGCGACTCCCACCCTTTTACTTTTTTTCTTTTTATGTTAAAAGAAAAAAGCTAACAAAAAAAGAAAAACCCGCTCGAGCTGCTGCTTTCTTTTGGTTTCCGGCAGATGCTCCGAGGGTACTTTTTAGATATAGGTTGAATTCATAAGAGCTTTGTTCCATATAGAAAATTCAGTCCTTTGACCTTGATTTTACAGCTTGCCTTCAAAAATTCCGGAGTTTTAAGATAATGCGTTTCGAATTGCAAGATTATTCAACGACTCCTCATTTTATACAAAAAAAACAAAATCAGCTCAATTACACGCGATAGCGATTGCAGCGGAAATTCGGATTGGAAAGGACTGCTTGGTGCGAATGGGAATCGTCGAAATAGATACGATGATTGGAGCGAAAAGCGCGGTCACCCGTAAATATTTAGAAGTAGAAGAATTCTAAACAATCTACCGGGTGAATCGCCCTCACTTAAATAGGAAAATTTCTCAGTTTTGGAGAGTGAAAAAATTGCTCAACTCCATTTCAAAATTCTCCAGATCAGTAAATAAATAATTTATATGTTGACATAGCTTATTTTTGCTAAACTATAAACTTAAGCTTTTATGGAATATACAATTGAAGTGAAACAAACGGAAGGTAAGAGATATGTGCACGCTTTAATTAGCGGTGAACTTTCCGCAGTTGCGAGGGACGCAATTACTCGTGAGGCTGTTGCCATAATGCGGGAGGAAAAAGTTCCAAATTTTCTTTGGGATATCAGGAATGCAACAATGCTGTATCCATTGATTGAAAGCCACAATGTTGTCCAGAAAGGTCCTGCATTCGGAATAACGAACTCTGACCGGGTGGCAGTTGTATTTAAGAATAATATGGAACAGCACGAACACGCCGCAACAGTTGCCTTTAATCGCGGGTTAAATGTCAAATATTTTAAAATCGATATCGAAAAAGCTATTCAATGGCTTTTAAGCCGATAAAATTCCATCCATTTATTTTTTTAAAAAAACATTTTTCAGGAAATCTTCTGTTTCAAGAAATATATAATCTTTGTCGGTACGTACATATTTACTCATAAGCACGTGACTGCCTTCAATCACATTGACAATCCTATTTTTGGAATGTTTCATTTTGGTTGATGGAAACTGGTAAAATGCTTCCCTCATAGCTCCAACGTTCGCTGATGTGTCCCTGTGTAATTCATTTTTATAATAATATAGAAGGAGAGTTGGAGATGTAATTTTTCTGAAATTTTCCTCAGTCGAAGCCGCTCTCCGGAGATCATTCAGGGATCCCAGGGCTGCAAAGTATTGAGTTGCATACCAGAAATTGTCATGTGCCGGATCCATTTCTTCCTTTTTTTCCGGAGAACTTGTCTTGTACCCTGACTCCCTGATTTTTCCCAGAACCAATTCGAGGAACGTCATTCCTCCGTACAGATTTGCAAGTCTGGAGATTTTAATATCGAAATCGAAAAAAGGAGAAACGAGCACCAGCGCATTCACATCGTTTGGATAATTTGCAGCAAGATGAGTACCGATTAGTCCGCCCATGCTTGTTCCTATTACGACGACTTTTTCTCCGAGCTGCTTTGTCATCATTAGTGCGATCCGGCTTTCTTCCAGTAATGCTGTATATTCTGTATCCCTATGATCCTCCGGATTGGTTCCATGTCCCGGTAGCCTCAGATAATATGTATTTGCCTGCAATTTTGCAGAAATTTTATCAACTATTTCTTCTCCTTCTGCTCTCGATGCCCCAAATCCGTGGATATATAGAATTGCAAATGGAGTTTTTCCCGGAGCAATGCGAATCAGCTTTTCTTCGTTTCCCGGACGGGCTTTCAGTTGCTTGCTTTTCTCCAGTTTAGATGTGTAATATTCTTCGAAAGTTTGAAAAGTTGGAGCCTGGCCGGGTTCATAGACAGCAATGGATCGGCATGCCTGGATCAGAAAAATTAACAGGAATGCAATGGATAATTTCTTTTTCATCAGGCCATCACAACCCTTCTACCTCTATTGGAACAGCCGAAAATTTTATTTTTTTCAGCCCCGATGCATTCTATAAAATTTTTTCTGTCATGATTTTCACCGAACATTTTATCTAACCATTATTTATTAAAGAGTGCTCATAATGATAACTGATTCGCTTTCTTGCATATGGTTAAAATATGACTGACAGGTATTCCATGCAATTGAGAATATATAAATAAATCCAAATTCGCCGGTATGCCGGAAGGGAATATCAAAGTTTGAAAGTAGCAATCATTCATGACTGGCTGACAGGTATGCGGGGTGGAGAACTGGTTCTCGATTCTCTGTTAAAAATTTTTCCAGGCGCGGAACTTTTCACACTGATCTATAACAAAGGAAAACTGAATGAACGGATAGAAAATAGAATTATTCATACAGCCTTTACAGATCGCCTCCCTTTCAAATCAACCAAATACAGATCTTTTCTGCCTCTTTTTCCAACGGCAATTGAAACCTTTGATCTCCGGGGATTTGATGTGGTTATTTCATCTTCTCATTGTGTCGCAAAAGGTGTTATCCCTTCTCCTCAATCTGTGCACCTGAGTTACGTGCATTCACCGATGAGATATGTCTGGGATCTGTACTATGACTATTTTCCCGGAAAATCAGGTTTAAAAAGTTTTATGATCCAGGCCATTTCCAATTATTTGAGGATGTGGGATGTAAGTTCTGCACATCGCGTTGGAAAGTTCATCGCGAATTCAAAATTTGTTTCAAAGCGGATTCGTATGTATTATGACAGGGAATCAAAAGTGATTCATCCTCCGTGTTTGCCCGTGGGGTTTAAAACTGTGAATTCAAAAAAAGA
>JAIOQL010000336.1 GCA_021413405.1 Leptospira sp. | reverse complement strand
AATTGGATAGCGTTTATCTGTTTTTTGTGACCTGATCCCTGAGTGCGAATTCAGAATAATCAGTTTGTTTGTCTTCAATTTTTGTGAAACACCCAGAATGAAATCAAATACATCTCCCGCCTTAAAATCAGTCAGAACGATCGGAATTTTTTTTGAATTTATTACCTTCGTAATTTCTTCAGCAATGTTTTCCCTGCCTTCAATAATTTTGAACGGAAATCCGAGGTCCTTAGATTCCGTCGTCAGTTTGCTATATAAATTTCCAAAGAAAAGTCTCAGGTATTCCACAGATTCTGAATCGAAAATCAGTGCCGGATAAAGTTCCAGCTTATACAGAAATCTGACATCATAGAGCAGTGCTTCGAGGGAATCAGAAAATACTTCCGGTTCAGGGTAGATTAGCAGAAATCTTTCGGGACTCCCGGAACGAAAATTTTTCAGGAAGGCAAGACTGTCCCTGTCGCTTCCGGTTATTTCATAGAATTTAAAAAGTATTTCTTTATTGTTCATCTGATTTTATAATTTACGATTTTTGCTTTGAAACCTGCGATTGTGAGGTTCAGGCTTTTTTCCTCTTTTAACCGGAAGTATCCGAGGAGGGATTTGTCTCCACAGATAACTGAAAAATTGAACCCGCTGAAATTTTTTCTGATCACATTGGCAATTTCTGTATACAATTTTTTGCTTTCTTCTACTGAGCCAAGTCTTTTTCCGTAGGGCGGGTTTGTGACTATGAATCCTTCCTTCAGGTTATTTTCATTTGTGAGATCTTTCACATCTTTTTTTTCAAACCGGATTATTTTATCAACTCCGGCGTTGGCTGCATTTTCTTTTGCAGCTTCAATTGCATGGGGATCAATATCATAACCAAATAAAATAATAGAGGATGAATCTATTTTTTCTTTATTCGTTTTAACTTCTCCAAATAAGGAAATATAAGCAAAAGAGTCCCGGAAGACGAAAGCGTTCAAAGGTGAATATTTTTTTAATAATAGTGCCGCTTCGATAAGTATCGTTCCGGATCCGCACATAGGATCAATAAGAGGTTTTGATCTGTCCCAACCGGAAAAATCGATGAGGGTCTGGGCCAGATTTTCTTTCAGTGGAGCTTCGGTAGAAACAGTCCGGTATCCTCTCTTACTTACTGAATAAGTGGAAAGACACATTTGAATTGAAACCTGGTTCCTGTTGGATTTTAGCAATAAAAGTATGTCGGGATTATCTTTCGCTACTTCGGTTTCTAAATTGAATTTATCGCGAAACCTGTCGCGTATGGAATCTTTCAGTTTATAGAGTGCGTATCTTGAATTGTCAAGGGAATCTTTAGTGCTGGATTCAATCTTAAAGGTCTTATTTTCAGGAATTATTTTTTCCCAGGGTAGTTGGTATGCGCTGTCATACAAGTCTTCGGGAGAGTCCGCTTTGAATCTGAAAAGATTGTAGCTGATTTTGGATGAGAATCTGGAATTGAGAATGAATTGTTCAACACTTTCTGCCTTCCCTTCAAAAAAAACGCCACCCCGGTTTTCAGACAGAATTTTCAGTCCATAGGATTTAATTTCCCTGGACAAAAATTCCTGAAGTCCCTCGGCGCAGCTTGCATGAAATTCCAGACTATGAATTTTCGAAGCAGATGAAATCATTTGAATAGAGCCTTTTTCAATTCTTCGAGTGAATAAACGGGCAATTGGCATTGCATATCTTTGCAGAGATAAACAGCAGGTATTTTCTCCGTTTCCCGACTTTCCAGAAGAGGAACCATCACTGAATTATTCTTTACACTGTCTTTTTCGCTAAAAGCTATAACCGTCCCCGGAAGAAATTTCGTGCGGAGATATTCAAGGATTTCCATAGTCTCCTTCTGATCTTTAATGCCTATGACAGCAATTTCGTGTGACGGATGCAAAAACGAATAGAGAGCTGAAAGCATATTTGGGTAACTGACCTGTGCAGAACCGAGTTCTTTTGAGAAATAGCTGAAAATTTTTGCTGCGATTTCTCTGTACCTATCAATGCTGATTCCATATTGGGAGAGCTGAATCAGAACATGGCACATTGTGCTGTTACCGGATGGTTCGACCCCGTCATAACCATCAACCGATCTTCGGATGAGCTCCTCTGCATCTGTTGCAGTTTCGTAAAATGGCCCGAAATCTGAACCAAATAAGCGGATTGTATCTTCAGTCAGGCTGACAGCCTTTTCAATGTATTTGACTTTATGCGTCAGGCGATAGAGTAAGACCGATGCAAATGCCAGCTCCGAGTAATCTGAAAGATAAGCCGGAATGCCGGATTCACCGTTCCTGAACCTGCGAAGGAGTCTTCCTTTTTTATTAATCAGGTTTTTCTCGATGAATTCATAAAGATTTTCGGCTTCCCGGGTGAGTGAGTCATCCTTGAATGCTTCAGAAGCACTAATGAGTCCGCGGATGTAGAGGCAATTCCATGAAGTCAGAACTTTATCATCGCGAAGAGGGCGGACCCGCTTATTCCGGTATTGAAGCAGTTTATTCCTGGCATTTCTTATAATAGTATTCCAATGATCTTCGCTGAGTCCTTTCGAAGCAGCAAAATCATTGGTGAAATTTTCATTCAAAATGTTTGATCCTTCAAAATTTCCTTCTTCTGTGATGTTCCAGAATTCCTCTATCAGTTTTGAATC
>JAIOQL010000335.1 GCA_021413405.1 Leptospira sp. | reverse complement strand
ATGAGTTGTATAATAAATTGCACAAAGACAACTAACAATTGATAACAAATTGTTACAATAATTTATGGAAAGTTAGCATTATCATTTTGATTTATTTTACTCAGAAAGGAAAATTGAAAATATGGAAACACTTGTAAGCTTCGGGGAAACAATCATCTTTATAGTTATGCTGATAGCCAGTATCCTGGCCATCGCTGTGGGAACAGAAAGAGCAATCGTATTCAAGCGGAATACAAAATCCACAGATTCAATTCTTAAAAACCTGATTGATAAAATAAGAAAAAAAGATATAAATGGAGCGTCGGAATTTTCCAGGCAATCGGTCGAAAATGTCTACGCACGGTTTGCTGATCTTTCACTGGAACACTACAAAGATGGGCATGACGGTCTCCAGGAGCTCATGGAAGGACAGATTATCCATGAGAGAATCGGACTTGAAAAACGTCTGACTATTCTCAATTCACTCGGGAACAATGCCCCTTTCATCGGGCTGCTGGGAACGGTTCTCGGGGTCATCAATGCTTTCAATGGACTGGGAACTCTGGGGAACGCGGGTGCAGAGGTTGTGATGAGAGGAATTTCAACGGCCCTGTTTGCAACTGCTGGTGGCTTGTTTCTCGCTATCCCTGTAGTAATGGTGAATAATTATTTTTCCAAAAAAGTGAAAGTGATCATGCAAAATCTTGAAATTCTTTCGAAGGAAATTCTGGCCAGCCAGTCCGCAAAAAAAACGGGTTCAGCGCGTAGTCATTCATAAGGAGGCAGATCATGGCAATTCAATCATCCGGTGAAGACGACGAAATAGGAAATATAAACATTACTCCAATGGTGGACGTAATTCTCGTCCTCCTTGTGATCTTTATGGTCACTGCAAATTTCCTGAAAAAAGAATCTGTGAATATAAATCTCCCGAAAGTTGCCGCGGCAGATCCGAACGTAGCTCAATCCGTACAGCTTGCGCTGACACGGGACGGGAAGATCATTCTAGAAGGTCAGGAAGTTACGGAGGAACGATTGAGTCAAACTCTCACAAGAGATGCCAAATTCCGGCCAAATATGAGACTGACGTTATCCGCCGATGAGAAGCTATCCTATGGGTCTATCGCAAAAATGATGGGTCTCATCAGGAAAGCCGGAGTTACAAGGATTGCTCTCTCTGTAAAAAAATGAAAAAAGTTGCTGTAAAAAAATTCGCATCATCTTCTGAAACACCAGAGCCGGAATCGGCGGGCATCCAGGAGAGAATGAAATATTTTCTGGCCCTGATTTATACAAAAATCAAAGCGGCGGATCTGTTCACACTCTGTCTTTACGGTTCGCTCTTTCTCCATGTTACCGTTTACGGAACTTATTATATTGCTACACTCCCGAGCGAAATTTCTTCGGATGATCTGAATACGCAGAACGTAGATGTTGATTTCCAGGAAATCCCACCGGAACTGATCGGCGGAACTTCAAGTCCTGCTCCAGTGGAAAAGCATGAATGGGTGGAGGGTTCCAATAAAAATGCGGATGATCCAAGCAATGAGGATATCAATCCGAACGCGGTTTCCGGAAACGGGACAGACAAGGACGGGTATCTTTTTTCCTATAACGGTGACAAGGTTCCGACTCCCATAATTGATTTTGATCTCAAACAATTTTTTCCTGCCCAGGCAAAGGCAGCAAATATTACGAACAAGATAGTAGTTGTTCTTTGCCAGATTGATTCAGATGGAAAGCTTATGAGTGCAAAAGTTGTTTCCGGTAAGGCAGGCTACGGATTTGACGAAGCAGCAATAAAGATCATAAACCTCGCGAGGTTCTCTCCGGGATATGTTGCCGGGAAACCCACCAAAATGAGTCACCGTGTCCCTGTCAGTTTCAGTCTTGATGAATGAAATTATCCTTGAAAGGTTTTTAATTCCAAATAGTATATAGTTTAGGAGAAAATAATGTCCAAATCCCTTTGCATACTTTTACTTTCTGTATTTCCGGTCATGGCACTTCCGACGCCGCCATCAATCGAGGAACTTGTTAAGGAATCAGATTTCATTGCAAAATCTAAAATATCAAATGTGAAGCAAAATCAGCTTTCGACAAATACGATCTCAGTTTCTGCAGAAACCGAAATACTCAAAGCATATAAAAAAAACGGGAAACTTCCTCAAAAATTTAATCTTGCCTTCATTGTTTTTCCGGAAGTCCTCGGGAAATGGCTCCGCGCAGCTCCACCGGAAGGGGAATATATCATTTTCTATATCAGAAAAAAGGTAAAAGATTCATCAGGCAAAGAATCCGAAATTATTTCTCTTTATGAGCCACATCCCTTTGCTTTCAGGGAATGGTCGCGGGAACTTGAAGACAAACTTGTAATACTTTCAAAATAAACCATCAGGAGAAAAAGATGAAAAAAATAATAACAGTTCTTTTTGTATTTTTTGCGGTGTCACTTAACGCACAAGGATTTGATCCTTCTTCCGTTAGCATGGGGATGAAACAGGATGATCCCGATCTTGTTGCTTCCGTGAAAAAAGCGAATCCTAATAATGTAAGATACAGGTCGCTTTCGAGTTCAGCAGATCTTTCTGAACTTATGCCACCAGTTGGAAATCAGGGAAGACAGGGCAGCTGTGTCGCCTGGTCCATCGCGTATGCATTAAAATCATACCAGGAATATGTAGAGAGAAAAGACAAAATTAAATGGAAATACAAAACCTCCGATTCAACCGTTGATTACGACCATGTTTTTTCTCCAGCGTTTATTTATAACCAGATAAATGGTGGGAGAGACGATGGCTCAAGCCCCTATGAAGCTTTGAGACTTGTCGTCGCAAAAGGCGTTGCGCCATGGAATGCAATGCCCTACAAAGAGGCGGATTATAAAACTCAACCTTCCGATGATGCATTTAAGGCCGCATCAAAATTCAAAGGAAAGGAAATCTTGAGTTTAAAAGTTTCTGAGCTGAACGATTTCAAGAATCAGCTTTCTATGGGTCGTCCGGTTGTAACCGGGATAATGGTTTACGAAAATTTCTATCAGATGAAAGGGAAGGAAATCTATAAATCTGCCGGAGGAAAAGCGCTTGGAGGTCATGCCATTACAATAGTTGGATATGATGATTCAATGGGTGCTTTCAAATTCATTAACTCTTGGTCTGAGTATTGGGGAGACAAAGGATTTGGATACATAGATTACAAATGGTTCCAGAGAATGGGGATGGGTGGTTTCGTACTGGTTGATGAAATCGATCCAAATATCACTGCGGATTCAGGCCCTGCTGAGACTACAGAGCCGGGAACGGATTCTACAGCTAATAACACGAAGCCGGATGCAGAGGAATCAGATGATATTTCTCCACCAGCTGAATTCCAGGCAAGCAGTGGCAACTATTCCAAAAAAATTGTACTAACCTGGACGAAAGTTGCGAATGCAGTAGGATATGAAATTCACAGGCAATCTCCGGGAGAAAAGAAATATTCTAAAGTTGGATTATCCCACAATACTTCGTTCGAGGATACTGGAGTGGATGATGAAACTTCTTATAACTATAAGCTCGCGTCTATTTCTTCGGACGAAAAAATTTCGGATCTCACGGAAGGGTATACAGTAGGTTATTCAAAGCCTGTAAAACAGGAAGTCCCTGCAAAAATTGCTTCTATTACCGCGACGGACGGGAAATTTTATGATAAGATTTCTCTCGAGTGGGAGCCTCTTGAAAATGTAACGGGTTACCAGATATTCCGGTATGATGGTAAATCAAAATCCTATAAATCGATAGGTAAATCGGACAAACCAGCTTTCGAAGACAAGACTGCAGCAAAAAATGGAGGAAGTGAGACATACACTGTAGCAGGAGTGAACAAAGGAACAACAGGATTGATTTCAGATGCGGTTTTTGGAAGAACTTCCAAAATTATCAAACCTGAGCCGCCGCAGAACCTCGAAGCAACCCGCGGTGTTTATAAAGATAAAGTAGCATTGAAATGGAAAAAAGTTCCGAATGCAACGTCCTATTTTGTATTTAGATATGTAAAAAACAGATGGGAAAAACTAAAGAGTGTTAATACTGAGAATTTTGACGACGCAACTGTTCCAAAAGGAAAAGTTTATTATGCAGTCTCTGCAGGAAATAAAGAAGGTTTTTGGAGTTCGTATTCAAAATATGCATTTGGATATTGCGACCCAAACCTGAAACGTGGGGGAACGAAGCTCGATGCTCCAAGAGAAATTGCTGCAGAACTGGATAAGAAAACAAAAACCATCCGGATGACCTGGAAAAGTGTAGAAGGATCTGATCAGAATACGATCTGGCAAAAGAAGTTAGGTGAAAAGGAATGGAGTCCGATTACTAGCCTGAATGCAAAGGACACTTCTTATAGTTTCCCGCTACCGGGTGAAAATATTCTCTATCTCTATGCGATGACTTCCAAAACGGAACTCGGTGGAGAAGGAGATAAATCAAAACCTGTTAGTATAGTGTTTTCAACTCCAAAGACTTCGGGTAAGAAAAGGGCTTTCGGTGGCGATTCAAAACTGGAAAGATTTAAGGGAACATGGACTGCGATGCAGTGGGACGGAAAATCTCAGGTTAAAAACGTTGTTCTTGAGATTGAAGCAAAAGATGACAATACTTCCTACACTGTGAAGCTTGATAAGAAAAAAACTTTCGAAGGGAAATATGTTCAGGATTCACCGGAAATTGAAATCGACGGTAAAATGAAAATCAAATTAAATTCGAGTGAAGACGGACTTGCTGTCCAAGTTAAGGATAAAGCGATTATCAATGAAAAAGGGGAACTATCCTTTCTGAAAGAATAGTGTTTAATCTAATCGTCCCGGGAAAATTTTCCGGGCGATTCTTTTCTGAAATATAATTATTCCGTTGGGATTTGAGACCCTCTTTTTTTGGGTTCATGATTGATGCGCTACCGAGCGACGAATAGCAGATTTTTTTGAAGGCCGGTGTGAATGCGGATTTTTTAATATTATTGGCTGGGATTGAAACGCTGGTCTTTGTAAAAATGGTAGGAACTCCGTCCAAAAAATAAAACCCGCTTCCATAAACCGGTTCTTCCAATAGTTCAGAGACATTTGATTCTTCGCGTTCGTTCAAATCAAACTCAACTAAAGTAATGAATATCAGATTTGCAGATGCTCCCCGGGCTCGTGCCAACAACATTAACTCTGTCCAGTCTTTAGAATAGGGCCGAAATTGGAAATTTACCAAATGCTGCCCTGCTTTCTGAAATTGCAATTTAGGCCCAATAAAAACTGGAAGGCGCTGCCGAAACTTTCCAGACCTCAACCGGTTTAGTAAGAAACTGAGGTAAAGTCTTAGTTTTTTATGCTTTTTTATTCGTATATTTAATTCTGGAACAAGCCTTTCTGGGATTCCAAAATTCGAAGATGTCAACAATTCATGGAATAACCGGCTCGAATAAGAAAACGATGATACAACTGATTTATCTTTCTTCATAAATTAATCAGGTAAAAAACTTTCATTTGTGATTGTGTTTTCTTAAAAAAGTATGCTTTTTTTCCTGAATTCTGAAGATTTTTGCATTTTGTTTCAAAAAAGCGTGAATTTAAAAATTTACTTCTTCGTCTTTGAATTCGCTTCTCCTTAGAGAAGAAATTGTTTGCTTTTTACCTGTCTCATTTTTAAATGAAACGTCGCCGGTTATCTTGACGCGCATATCAAATTCTATTTCCCCTTCAACTCGAAGAGACTTTGTGAATTCTAAAGACGGATATTGCTTTAGAAGATTTTCAAAACCCTTCAGTTTTTTGTAGAATTGATCATCAAGGGAAACAAGTACCTCATCCAATCCTGCTTTTTTTCTGGCTGGAGTCATTGTTAACGAAAAATCTGCGTTCAGGACATATGCATCAGAGCGCCGGATCAGGTAGTCCTCGCATTTTTTCACTAGGGCAAACCGGTCTCTTGGAATAATGATTCCTTTTGTTCTTTCAAAACTTCCAATTGCAGATCCCATAGCTGTTTCAAGCTGTAGAACCTCCTGCCCATCAATAATTTTTGGATTCACAATCAATGCAAGCTGGAGCGAACTTTTTTGCATTCTCCTCTTTAAGGCTTTCAGACTTATCCAAAGATTATTTGTAGAGAATGTTCTAAATTTCCCCATCCCTGAAAATTCATGCTCATGCTCAACTGGAACCTGGGCAGTTTCCAGAAGTTCAAGTCCGAGAAACTTACCGTTCCGGGTCTTTCTGTAGATGGCCCCACCTTTTATATCTGCCAGAGTTTTCGGTGTCATTTCCATCGCAAATTCAAGATTTTCTGCCATAAGATATTCCAGGATGAATGGCTCAACTGTAGCTCCAAGATTATCACCATTGGAAATAAACGCATATTCATATCCATAATCGAGCAGGCTGTCCAGTATACCTGTT
>JAIOQL010000334.1 GCA_021413405.1 Leptospira sp. | reverse complement strand
TGAACATTCTTTGATTCATCCTCAGAAATATCAGTGTTTGCTCTCTTCAGGTCGTCGTTTGTGTCCCGCCTGATATTCCGGATCGCAACCTTTTTCTCTTCCGATTTTTGTCTTACAAGCTTTGCAAGTTCCTTTCTTCTTTCTCCCGTCAACTCTGGTAGCGGAATCCGGATTACATTTCCATCGTTTCCCGGAGTAAACCCGAGACCGCTTGACTGGATTGCCTTTTCAATATTCTTCATTGCAGATTTGTCATATGGAGTTATTACAATGAGTCTTGGTTCTGGAGTTGTTATCGAACCCATCTGGTTGAGTGGAGTCATTGTTCCATAATATTCCACTTTAACTTCCTCGACCATTGCGGGGTTTGCTCTTCCTGACCGGATTTGTGAAAAATCTTTTTTCAGGATATCGATGGTTTTTTCCATCTTAGTCTTCATCTGTGCTATTAATTCATCTGGTGGCATCTACAACAACTTCCTCTGCATTTGAAATCAAAGTACCAATATCTTTTCCGGAAACAAGTTCAAGAAGATTTCCATGTTTAAAAATATCAAACACAATCACGGGCATGTCATTTTCCATGCACAGGCTGAGAGCAGTTCCATCCATTACTTTGAGTCGTTTATTTATCGATTCACTGAACGAAACCTGGCGGTATCTTGTTGCGGTTCTGTCTATTTTCGGATCTGCCGTGTATACTCCATCTACCTTTGTTGCTTTTAAGATTATTTCGCATCCGACTTCAACTGCGCGAAGACTGGCGGTTGTATCGGTAGTGAAATAGGGATTACCTGTCCCCCCGGCAAAAATAACAATTCTCTTCTTCTCCAGGTGTCGCACAGCCCTTCTTCTGATATATGGCTCCGCGATAGAATTTACTTCAATCGCAGACTGAACACGTGTGAAAAGACTTAACTTTTCCAGGGAATCCTGCAACGCCAAAGCATTCATAATAGTCGCCAGCATCCCCATATAATCTGCCGTTGCACGGTCGATTCCCTTTTCCGCACCGCGCATACCACGAAATATGTTTCCACCACCAACAACGATTGCTATTTCAACGCCCAGTCTGTGAACTTCATGAATTTCTTTGGCGAGAGAAGAAATTTTTTCTGAATCTATTCCATATTCTCCCTCACCGGCAAGTGCTTCACCGGAAAGTTTGATCATGATTCTTTTATAGTTTCCTGCTCCTGCCAATCTATTAACCGCCGATCTGGTATCTTGTAAATTTACCGACTGTGATATTTTCCCCAAATTTTGCAATTGCTTCCTGGATAATTTCTTTCACCAATTTTTTATTGTCTTTTATATATTGTTGTTCGACGAGACAAACTTCGGAAATGAAAGTTTTCAATTTCCCTGGAATTATTTTTTCGATCTGGTCTTCTTTTTTTCCCTGCTCCAGAAGCTGTGAACGGAGAACTTTGGTTTCTTTGTCTAATTCTTCCTGTGGTACATCTTCTGGTTTGAGATAAAGAGGACTTGATGCTGCAATCTGAAGACAAAGTTCTTTTCCAAGTCCTTCAAATTCTTCGTTTTTTGCAACAAAATCAGTTTCACAATTCAATTCAAGTAGAACCCCTATCTTCCCGTGTCCATGAACATAGGAGACGATTCTTCCTTCTTTGGTTTCCCTATCCCCGCGTTTTGCGGCCTTAGCCAATCCCTTTTCGCGAAGATATGTGATTGATTTTTCCATATTCCCGGAATTTTCAACAAGTGCTTTCTTGCAATCCAATAGACCTGCACCGGTTCTTTCCCTTAATTCTTTGATTTCGTCTGCTGATACCGCAGTTTCGTTAGCCAATGATTACTCCTTCTTCTCAGATCTCTCGACTTCAACAGTCGCAACTAAAGATTCTTTTTCTGCAGCCGCTGCAGCTGTGGCAGCTGCTGTAGCCGATTCTTCATCGAGGATGAATCTTCCTTCTTCGTCATATTCCCCACGATAATCCATTTTCATTGCTTCCGCATCAAAATCATCACTGAATTTGGATTGCTCCACAACTCCGCCTGTTCCTTCAATAACGGCATTTGACATCGTTTCCAGAAACAGGGTGATGGCGCGTATCGCATCATCATTTCCCGGGATAGCGTAATCGATTGGTTCCGGATCACAATTTGTATCAATAACTGCAAACACTTTGAGTCCCAGAGTTTTCGCTTCTTTCACGGCAATCTCTTCTTTCTTTGGATCTATTACAAAAAGTATATCAGGAATGGTCGCCATGTCTTTAATTCCACCAAGAGTTTTCCTGAGTTTTTCCAGTTCGCGGCGTAGACCAAGAGCTTCTTTTTTGGTGCTCGCTTCCTGTTCAAATGAATCGTTTTCGAGCATTTGTTCGAGTTTTTTCATACGGGCAATACTCTTTTTAACAGTATTCCAGTTTGTGAGAAGACCGCCAAGCCAACGATTTGAAACGTAAAACATGTTGCAACGTTTTGCTTCTCTTTCGATTGCCCCTCTTGCCTGTTTCTTTGTTCCTACAAATAAAACTTTCTTGCCCTGGGAGGTGAGACGCCTTAATGCATCGTATGCCTCTTTTGCTTTCTGAACAGTTTTTTGCAGGTCTATAATGTGAATTCCGTTTCGTGCAGTAAACACGTACGGAGACATTTTTGGATTCCACCTTCTTGTCTGGTGGCCGAAGTGAACACCTGCTTCTAACAGGCTTTTCATTGAAATTACTGACATCTAATTACCCCTTTTTTAGCACGAGATATCCTATTACCACCGAGCCTACAAGGCTGGCAGGGGTGAGTTGAATCTCGACTTTAATTATATAGAGTTCTAAAATGACCGGTTCTTTAAAAAGAAACAGGGAAAACAAATTAGTGCCAAGAATCTTATCAAGAAGGACTCCAGCAACCGCACCAATAAATAGTCCCAGTATAAGGGCTATAATCAGATTGCTTATAGACACCTTATTCATTTATTCTTAAAAAACGATTTTTTTATCGCTCCATTTCCAATAATACAGAGATAAGAGCAGGGTCAATAAATATTAATTAAAGGTCGGGCTGGATCATTTCGCAATTACCCTCAAAAATCACGCCGTCGGCGATCTGAAGCTTTGCGGTTTTGATGTTTCCGTTTACTTTTCCGGTGGGTAACATTTCCAGTCTATGGAAAGCAGTTACGTTGCCCGTTATTTCCCCACCTACGATTACAGTCTTTGCCCTGATGTTTGCCTTGATCTTGGCACCTTCACTTATAAACAAAAAGCCTTCCGATTCAATTTCCCCTGAAAACTCTCCGGAGATCTGTAGAGGCTTCTGAAAAGTCAGAATTCCTTCAAAACTAGTTTCCTTTCCTAACACCGTAGAAATAGATCCCTCTTCAGTGACCAATGGTTGTGCTGTTTTTTTGCTCATGATTTTACTTGGTCTTCATTATATACACGCCATCCCAATCAGGTGGAGGCGTGGCTGATAGATACGGATATCGAATCAAAGCCTTTGCTTTGAAACAATTCTTTCGCTTTGCCGTGGATTACCAGCTTTTTTTTTCCAAATTCAGTTCCAAAAAGTTCAATTTCCCGTAGGTCGATCACTTCATTTTTGCCGAGACCGATTGCCTTCACAAATGACTCTTTGCAGGCAAATCTCCCGCCGAGGTAGGGAACCGGATCAACTTTACACATACAGTATTCAATTTCTGTTTCCGAATAAATTCTTGTCAGAAATTTTTTGCCATATCTCGTCAGTGCCCTTTTAATCCGGGCGTTATCTACAATATCATTGCCAACTGAAATCTGCAATCTTAACCCTCAGGGACCCTCTTCCGGAGGTTCAGGGTCGTTAGTATTTTCATTTGTATCATCCGGTTCCTTGGAGCGGTCTTTAGGGTTATCTTTTTTCCTGACAAATTCTGACCTGATCTTGTAGGTGATCGTTACCTTCTCCGGAATTATATTCAGAATCTCAATATTTTTCAATTGGGGCGACTTGAGAACCCTTACCTTCGATAGTACAGGCTGACTGTTTGGAATTATTTTTCCGGTCAGCTTATCAAATGAATAATTGCAGGGAATCGTAGCATTAATTCCCCTTATCACATCAATGCTTTTGAGAGGTGTTTGAGTAAAAAACTTAAGTGAGATTTCATCAACAGAAAGTTCCGCCTCGAGTGCATCATCGAGAACAGAGCATCTGACCGGTATCCCGGTGACAATCTGTTCTCCTACTCCTGATGAACCACTGATTATATTAACACGAACTTCAATATCTTTTACTTTATTTACGGGCAACACACCTTTAGGGAGATCCGGGAGTCTGATATTCCTGGTGAAAGATTCTTTTTTGTCTTTCAGAGATATTGACGGGAGACTTATCTTATTGAATTTTTCCATTGCACTCTGGGGCCCTGTGACCTGTATTCGCGATGGGCGGATGAAATGAGAAGCTTTTATGAAATTTCCGGAAGTGTCATCTTCAAAAGACACATCAAAAGAAATTGTCTTAGTAATTTTATTTTCTACTGTTACATTTATTTTGTCTACCAGCCGCGTAACTTTTAAACTATTTGGAATACCGGAAATTTTTCTGACCTGGACCTCATTTTCACCCAGAACCAGTTCATTTGGATCGATGACTACTTTCATAAACTGAGAATGATAGTTTACTACATCCCGAATGCCTTCTACTCTCGCAGGTATAGTCTTGTCCGGTATTTTGGAATACAAAAGATTGCTGCTTAGTTTTGGATATTCTATTGGAATCTGAATTGTTTTGATCAACATTTTTGAGTTTTGCAGATTAATGTAAAACAACGTCGCCAGAAGAACGGATCCTACCTTTGCTTTCCAATGATCGAAGATTTTCAATGTTTTGCTTCCTCGCCATTTTTTAATGCTTTCCGTTCGCGAAATTTATCATTTTCCTCCAAAAAATTCGTTAATTGGTTTTTTAACTCAGATGATTTTATCGGGGAATACAGCTCACCGTCATAGCAAATAGAAATGTTTCCGTTTTCTTCAGAAGTAACAATTATCACGGCATCCGATTCTTCAGCCAGGCCGAGAGCGGATCTGTGACGCGCACCCAGGGTTGAATTTCCCAGATTACTGCTCATTGGAAGATAAGAGGATGCAGAGACAATGCGGTTCTGCTCGATAATTACAGCACCATCATGAAGTGCGGAATTTTTCTTGAAAATTGTGAGAAGCAGGCTTGATGTAACAATAGCATCCAGTGGAACAGACCTTTCAATAATATCTTTTAATCCGATTTCCTTGACAAGGACAATGATTGAACCGGTTTTATTTGCAGACATTATCCGTACTGCTTCTACAATTTCATCAAGGTCATATCCGGGTTTTAATATAAATAATTTCAGAATACGTATTTTCGCGAGTTCACCGGTTATTCGCCTGAGTTCCGGCTGAAGCAGTACGATAATTGCAAATACCAGAGCAGGACGAATATTTGTAATCAACCAATCTAAAAGTTCCAGTTCGAAATAATCAGCAATTGATCCAAGGGCCCAGATAAAAGCGACACCCAGCAGGAGCTGTATCCCTCTGGTTCTTCTCAAAAGCATATAAAATTTATAGATGATAAAGCTTACAATGAGAATATCGAGAAAAACGTAGGCACTATTGGAATTGAACTGAAAATCAGGAATCGTTTTGAATAACTGCAAGTTTAGAAACCTAAAACATCATACATGTCATAAAGACCCTTTTCTTTCCTGGAAATAAATTCGGCCGCTTTCACTGCACCCACAGCAAATGTTTTCCGGTCTTCTGCGCGATGTTTAATTTCGATGACTTCATTCGGAGAGAAGAAGAAAACAGAATGTTCCCCTATCACTTCACCAGCCCGCAATGTATGAATTCCTATTTGCTTTTTATCGCGCTCTTCATAAATTCCTTCCCGCCCATAAACAACATCCGATTCAGAGCGTTTAAGAGTTGTAAGGAGAAGTTCCTTTAGCTTTTGAGCAGTTCCAGAGGGTGCATCTTTTTTATGACGATGGTGAATATCCACTATCTCAATGTCGAATTCATCTTTCAGTACGTTAGCTGCAATTTCTACGAGTTTGAAAAGAAGATTTACGCCAACCGCCATGTTCGGTGAAAAAACAATTGGAATTGAATTGGATGCAAAATTTATTTCGAGTTTCTGGTTTTCGTTCAGCCCGGTTGTTCCAATTACAAGCGGCTTCTTATGCTTTAGAGCACTCGTAAGTATGTTAGTTAGATTCTGGTTGGAACTGAAATCGATAACTACGTCTGAATCTGACACAGCGGAATCGATATCATCCGAAAATATAATTTTATTTGATTCACCACCCGAATGCAATCCTGAATCCATACCAAGGTATACCGACCCTTCCTTGTCAACCGTTGATTTTAATTGTGCAGTATGTGAATGCGAAAGAACACTTGTAACCGCCTTCCCCATTCTTCCGGTCGCTCCGATAAGAGCTATATTGATTTTACGCAAGGCCTTTGTCCTTCAATTTGAAGATTATTTTTTTAAATTCCTGCGACTGGGCAGAATCAGAAAGTTGTGTCATCGGAAGCCTGATTTCATTTGTGCAATAGCCAAACCAGGAAAGCGCGGCTTTCACAGGAATCGGATTGGTTTCAATAAATGCTAAATTGAAAACGGGCAAAAGATCAAAGAATAGTTTCCTCGATTCTGCAATTTTACCATCCATAAAAAGAGAAACCATCTTTACAAGGCTAGCTGGAAAAAGATTGGAAACAACAGAGACAACTCCCACACCGCCAATTGCAAGGAGAGGAAGAGTCAGATTGTCATCGCCGGACAGAACGGTTATTCTTTCTCCACAAAGTTGGATCACTTTTGCCATTTGACCCAAATCCCCGCTAGCTTCTTTTATCGAAGCAATGTTTTTGCTTTCCAGAAGTCTTCTCAATGTTTCAGGCAGAAGATTTACCGAAGTTCTTCCAGGGATGTTGTACAGCATGACCGGTCTTTCGGAACGGCTTGCTATTTCGCTAAAATGACGGAATAATCCTTCCTGGGTCGGCTTATTATAATATGGATTGACGGATAACACACCATCCGATCCATCTTTGCAAGCCTGTTCAGTCAGGTGCACAGCTTCCGCCGTTGAATTTGAACCGGTACCTGCAATCACAAGTATCCGCTTATTTATGAATTCGACAGTCTTTTTTATCAGATCACTGTGTTCATCATTAGTGAGAGTCGGTGATTCTCCTGTGGTACCGCATGGAACAACACCGGCCACTCCCGAATTCACCTGAATTTCAAGAAGTTTGAAATAGCTTTCGTAATCAATCTTTCCATTTTTGAATGGAGTAATAATCGCAGTGAACACACCCTGAAACATAATAAAAGGTTTCCAGTCAGGGTTTATTTGGCAATTAAAATCTTTACTCCTGTGTTTAAATATAGAGGGTGGGAGAAAAGCGGTTAAATTGAAGTCTCTTTCTTACTTTCATCTTATTTCGGTTTTTTCAGCAAGCTTGATTCTCCAATTTTTCTATTACAAATCTGAATTCATTTCCATTTCAGACGTACCAAACGAAAGAAGTATGCATACAGCATCTGTGAAAAAAGCTGCGGGTATTTTCTTCGTGTCTGTTTTTATCATTGCTGCACTGATTTTGCTTCCGGTTTCCCTAGAAACTTTATTTATCATTAGTGGATCGGTTTTTTGTCTGTTATTAGGTTTTGCAGATGATATCCTCAATCTAAGCTCTTTTACGAAACTAATCGCTGAATTCATGTTTTTTATTCCTTTCTCCGGTTATTTTTGCGGGAACTGCAGAATTTTCGGAATCGATCCCGGACTGATTGGAATATTCGCACCTGTTCTGGTAGCTTTCTATTTTGTTTTCGTGATAAATTTATGCAATTTCATGGATGGGATTGATTTCTATCTCGTTTTGACTTTTTTTGTTTCTATGGTAAATCTGATAATTCTTGGCAATTTTACCGGGATTTCAGCCAATTATCTGATTTTGTTTTCAGCATCCTTTCTGGGGTTTGCAATCCTGAACTATCCTCCTGCAAAACTTTTTATGGGAGACAGCGGATCTTTGCCGGTAGGTTTTTTGTTAGCATCTCTACCCTTTTTCATAAATACTCCATCCACTCCCGATCTCTCAATGAGCATTCTTTTAATTCCCGTTTTTTGGACAGATGGAGTGATTACAATCGTATCCAGGTATATTCAGGGAAAAAATATTCTTCAGGCGCATCGGGAACACCTTTACCAGAGAATATCCCTTTCAATTTTTTCAAAAAGAACAACATCGGTTCTATTTGGATTAATAAACCTTTCTGCAGCCGGATCGCACTTTGTGTTGAAGAATTATCTCACAACTACAGTAAGTATTTTACTATTACTAACTGTTTTTGCAGGCCTATATTTCATTGCCAATTCAAGAATACAAAGTTCCGAATAGAACTCTATTCTTTCGCTGTTAATTTCTTAAAAAAAGCTTAATTAATCTGACGGGCACCAAAATAATGGAAAATAGATATGGAAAAAGAAGAAGCTACCGTTAGCGATGCGCTGGAACACGGATTAACAGAAAATGAATTTATTGAAATAAAAAAAATTCTGGGGCGAATTCCAAATTCAACCGAACTTGGAATTTTTTCCGGAATGTGGTCAGAGCATTGTTCCTATAAGAATTCAATCCTGCAATTAAAAACATTGCCATCACAATCTGAACTGATGCTGGCTAAAGCCGGTGAAGAAAATGCTGGTGCTCTCGACATTGGTGATGAACAGGCAATCGTATTCAAAATTGAAAGTCACAATCATCCTACCGCAGTAGAACCCTATCAGGGTGCCGCAACCGGAGTCGGTGGAATTATGCGGGATATTTTTACAATGGGAGCCCGTCCTTTTATCTCTCTCAATTCACTCCGGTTTGGCTCCCCGGAAATTTCCCGGAACCGTTATCTGCTTACACGGGCTGTCAAAGGAATCGGAGATTATGGAAATTCTCTTGGAATTGCTGTTGGAGGTGGAGAGCTTTTCTTTGATCCGTCATTCAGCAAAAATCCATTAGTAAATGCAATGACCGTTGGTCTTGCGAAACATAACGGTCTGGCAAAAGCCACAACCGGTGGTGAGATTGGAAATTCAGTTTATATTGTTGGCGCTAC